>JADGNW010000462.1 GCA_017883315.1 Blastocatellia bacterium
AGTCCTACTCCGGCGAAACCATACGCGAGCTTCTTCGCCCTGTCCGACCTTGCGGCGATCTTCTGCAACAGCAGAACAGTAAACAAACCAAAGCTCATCATGGGCAGGTAGAGATAATGATCTGCAAGAAGTTCGTGATGCGGAATGATCTGACTGACGGGCAGTAGCAGCACAAAGTAAGACAGAATCGCGAAGGACATCAGGCGGTCACGATTGAGCAACACTAATCCGGCAACGAGCACTGTCAAGACTACCAGGATCGACAGAATCACGTGCCAATCCAAAAGAGTTGTAGCTATCTCGAACGCTCCGAGGTACTGAACTACAGGAGTCGGAAAAACGAGCTGCTTCAAGTACCACGCATGCACTGTGATGACGGTCAGCATGTTGGAAAAAAAGCTGCCGCCCCAGAACTCGACACCAGTGATCTGCACGCGAGTCGAGCCGCCCTTGATGAAAACCATATAGTAAGCGTAGAGAGGAACGGCAAGAGACAGCGTTATGTAGAGCCACTTGTCTCGCATGAATGCGCCACGAGACGCTTCCCAGGTCCGTCGCCACCAGGATCCGGTTCGCTCGCCCCAAAGATCGCAGAAAGTCCAAACGAATATGAAGGCCGGAAGGCTAGCGGCCATTTCTTTTGACATCAGGCTCAGGCCCCAGCAGACGAGGAACAGAACGAGGTAGATTAGAGAACGGCTGCGGCGGTAATTGAGATAGCTGTAGAAACTCGACAGGTAGAACAAGGTGAAGAGTACATCACGCCTTCCGGAGATGTAAGTTACTGCATCGGGCTGAAGCGGATGCACTACAAAGATCAGTGCAGCAATCGTCGCAGTTGTGACGACTCCGGTCAGCCGGCGAACAATCACAAAGACAAGAATCGCATTTGCGGCGTGGAGCAAAACGTTCGTGAGGTGAAATCCGAACGGCCCTTCGCCCCAAATCGCAAAGTCGAACATTAACGAGAGATCCCGCAGCGGGCGATACGAAGCAGTTAGTACAGCGAAGATGTTCGAAAGGCTCCTGAGCATCTTGTTGCTGAGCACTTGAAAGTTGTCATCGAAAACGAAATCATTTCCCAGGGCGTTCGCATAGCACAACAGGACCGTCGCCAGGATCGCACCAATCGCGATCGTAGAGGCGCTGATGTTAAGGCCAACAGGCAGCCGGCGCACCGATCTAGAGGCCGCAACAGACGGAGACTTTCTCTTCTTGCGCCCGGTGACGCTTACCATCTCGACGACCTCGTCAGGCTAGCACGGCTCTGGGTAAACTCTAAAAGCACAGCAGATGTTTGGTTCGATCTAGCAGGGAGCATTCCTATGAAGAGCTTGTTCGCAAAATTCATTTGTAATCAGCCCCATAGCGGCTATATCTTATCGAAGCGCGGGCCATCGCGCAATTATTCCACTGTTAGAGCCTTATGAAGAGCGATCGCGGACAAAATGTTTCGCTTTACCCCACAGTTTCGGTTGTCGTTCCCGTGTTAAACGAGCGCGCTTCGCTGGATGCGCTCTATAGCCGGTTGGTCGCGGTGCTTGGCGAGATCTCGACAAGCTTTGAAATCATCTTTGTAGACGACGGAAGCACCGACGGGTCGATTGAAAAACTTAGGGAGATCAGCGCGATTGATGGCTCGGTGAGATACATACGTTTTCGAAGAAACTTTGGCAAATCGGCGGCGCTGGCGGCGGGTTTTCGCGCTGTGCGATACAGCATCATCGTTACTATGGATGGCGATCTCCAGGATATTCCCGAGGAGTTGCCGCTGCTTCTTGCGAAACTGGATGAAGGTTACGACCTGGTTTCGGGCTGGCGTTACAACCGGCGCGATAAGATCGCTAAACGAATCGGCTCGAAGATTTATAATTGGGTAACCTCGCTGCTTACCGGAGTGCGCCTGCACGATATTAATTGTGGCCTCAAGTGCTATCGGACCGAAGTATTGGACGAGGTGATGGTGTATGGCGAGCGCCATCGCTACATTCCCGTGCTGGCGAGCTATCGAGGATTTCGGTTGGGCGAAGTGAAGATAGAACACGCCGCGCGAGAGCATGGCGAATCCCGATATGGTCTGGAGAGAGTATTAGGCGGCGTCTTCAGCCTGCTCACTGTCATTCTCATGACTCGCTACACCAACAAGCCGCTGCACTTCTTCGGTCTGATGGGGCTCTTGCTGGCGGGCCTCGGCTCTGCGATTGACCTGTATCTGATCATCGCGCGCGTGTTCTTCGACTACTGGCTAACCAATCGTCCGTTGCTCATCATCGGGACGTTGCTGGCAATAGTCGGTGTGCAACTTGTCCTGTTTGGACTTCTTGCCGAAATGGTGGCGTTCTCATACAGGCGAGAAAGTGACTATTCAGTCGTCGAAGCAAGCGAGGAACCCGAATCAACTTCAAGCACGCGCGACCGAGCGGCCGCAATAGGGCGGAGTAAAACGGCTGAATGAGAGTCAGCATAATCGGTCCGGCCTACCCCCTCAGAGGTGGCATCGCCCACCACGTTTACTGGATTCAGCAACAACTCACCGCCCGCGACCATACAGTGCAGGTTGTCTCCTTTCGCAAACTCTACCCCGGCATGTTTTTCCCCGGCACTACGGAGCTCGACGGCAGTCGATTGAAACTTGACGCAGGCGCGCTGCGCATACTCACGCCGCTGAATCCCGCGACGTGGTTGCGCGCTTTCAAGCTGGTCAGATCCTTTTCCCCTGATGTGGTTGTCTTCGAGTGGTGGCAGCCATTCTTCGCGCCGCTCGTCGGCACATTGGCGAGATGCTTTCGGAGGTCAGGCTTACGATGCCTCATCGAATGCCATAACATCTTTCCACACGAACGCAGCCCGCTTGATCGCACGCTGGTTAGCTTCGCTCTTTCGGCTGCGGATCATTTGATTACACACTCGACGAACGACCGCGAAGAACTGCTAGCGCTCGTTCCCGGCAAGACAGTGAGCGTCTCGCCGTTGCCGGCGCTCGATGAATTCTCAACTCCCGGCACCGGAGCCCGTGAGGGGCGAACCATCCTGTTCTTTGGAAAAGTTCGCAAGTATAAAGGGTTGGACGTGCTGCTCGCCGCGATGCCGAAGGTCCTGTCGAGAATCGAATGCGAGCTGCTCGTAATCGGAGAGTTCTACGATTCGATAGAAAAGTACCAACAACTCATCCGCACGCTCGGCATTGAGAAATATGTGCGCATAGATAATCGCTATGTGCCGAACGAGGAAGTGCCGGCGATTTTTGACCAGGCCGACCTGCTGGTCTTGCCTTATCTGAGTGCTACTCAAAGCGGAGTGGCGCGTATCGCCTTATCAAACCGGCTGCCGATCATCGCATCAAGGACGGGAGGTCTTTCGGAATCGGTAATTGAAGGCTTCAACGGGATGCTCTTCCCGCCCAGCGATCCCAGCGCGCTGGCCGACAGAATCATAGAATACTTTAGCGCCAATCTGGGTCCGGCCTTCGCCAAAAACATGCTGACTTCGTCAGACACAAGACTGTGTACGATCATTGACACCATTGAGCGGCTAGCTCGACACGAATAGCGCACAGGACGAGGCTTTGGGATTACCGCGTTTCATCCTGGAGATTTTGGAGATGCTCTAGCACGAGTTGCACGCGCGCCTTCCACGCGTTTTCACGTCCAAGGCTTCGCAGCCGCTCGCGAAACTGGAGATCCTCTCCCTCTGTTTTCGCCCTGTCCAGCGCAAGAGAAAACTCTTCAGCGTTTCGCGCAATGTGCACTTCGGCGAATGCTTCGCACTCAGGCATGGGTGTCGATATGACTGGCTTTCCCCCTGCGAAGTACTCAAACAGCTTGAGCGGAGAAGTGGCGAGCGTGATGTCATTGATCACAAAGGGAACGGTGGCAACGTCGAATAGCTGTAGATATCCAGGAAGCTCCTGGTAGTCGCGAGGACCTATCCAGCGTACGTTCGAACGCTTCAGCATCGATCGGCCTCGCTCGCGCAAGCTGTTGTCATGCATTGGCCCTATTAAGAGAAAATTCCAGTCTGGGCGCAGCGCCGCGACTGCATTGAGCAAATCGTAATCAAACCATTCGGCCATCGCGCCGTAGTACCCGGCAAGCGGTTTTCCACTCATCCACGACGGATCAATATCAGAATCATCGGGCAGCTTAATGGACTGGCCGGCAAAATGATCGTACTCAACTCCATTTGGAAGGTAGAGCGCGTCCGGCCGCGCGGCGGTCACCCTGTCGTGGAGACGGCGCGCAACGCTCGCTACGAGGTGGGCCTCTTTCAGCCCTCGCTCATGAGTCCTATCGAGGAATGCACGATCGAACTGAAATACGTCCAGGTCATCAATCCAATCGTAAACGGTCCGGGCTGAACTCACGTAGGCATCAGTCCGGTCGAAGTTGTAAGTGAACGCCCAAAGAATCGGATTTGCGATTTCAGACAATACCTTGTCGGACCCGCGAAATAGGAACACGTTCGGTTCGACTTCCTTAAACCCGCTCACGTCATCGTACGAGTTACTGCTGTCGAAGATTGCCACGTATCCCTGATTTGCGAACTCCCGGGCGAGATGATTCGTCCGTTGGGTGTTGACAATCTCCCAGCCCACGGACGGCAGAAAGATCACCGCGCCTTTTTTTTCTTTAAGCCGCTCGGTTACTGCTTTCAGTTGATCCGAATTCGAAGAGCGAGTCAGTAAGGTAGACAACGCTTGAGCACTGCGCAGCGTTCTCGACAGTCCCAAGGTGCCGAGCGGCATTCGCTGCGAAGGCAAGAGCCCCAGTGCGCGATAAAACGGCAGCAAGTAGCGGTACTTGATTTCTCCGTAGCGACTCAACAAACGCCACATCAGCGACGCCAACCTCGATCCTATGCTTATTGAGTGCTCTTGCATGCGTTACATGCCGCGTTGTGCATCTGTGCAGCCTGTCTGAACCTATTAGAGTTAATGACGGCCTGTCAATCTTGCCTTCCGTGAGTCGAGACTATATCTATATACCTGAGCCTCAGTGATGCGAAGCCGCGAACCCATCGTATCTGTCATTGTACCCTGCTTCAATTCGGAGCAGACCATACGACGTTGCTTGAGTTCGATACTCGAGCAGAACACTTCTATACCTTACGACGTGACCGTAGTCGATAGCTCGGTGGATGAAACGCCACGGATCGTCGAGAGAGAATTTCCGGCGGTCCGGCTCATCCATCTCGATACGCGCACCTTCGCCGGCGCCGCTCGAAACATTGGAGCGCGAGCCACGCGGGCGCCCTTCTGTCTGATGATCGATTCAGACTGCATCGCGCGGCGTGATTTGATCGAGCGAATGATCGCTCGGCATCGCGAAGAGGCATACGCTGCAGTTGGGGGCTCAATGCGCAACGGTACCCCAAAGAGTCTGAGCGGCTGGACGGGATACCTTCTTGAGTTCAAGGAGTTCATACCGAGCGCGCCCGAAGGAGTTGTAAACACCGTCCCAACAGCCAACGTCACGTATCGCCGTGAGGCCCTGGAACGGCACGGCTACTTTGACGAGGATATGTGGTTAGCCGAAGACATTCTTTTCAATTGGAGAATGTGCAGAGCAGGCGAGCGCATTTTGTTCGATCCGGCGATCGAAGTGACTCATCTGAATCGCACGGGATGGAGAGAAGTCTTATCCTATCAAGTCAGCCTCGGCACATGCTCGGCTGAAGCTCGAAGACGGGGCGCGCTCCCAGGCGACGTGTTGTTACGGTATCCGGCGTTGATACTCCTGATGCCTCTTGTGCGGCTGGTGAGAGCGGCCATTTGGCTTGCAAGAGTCGATCGGCGAGTCTTTCTCAGGTTTCTTATGATTTCACCGATGTACTTTATCGGAGCTTGCTTCTGGTCGGCGGGGTTTTTCAAGGGGGCGACAAGCGAAATGATGGGCTAGAGAAGAGCATCGACTTTGCGGTCTTACCTGAATGCTTCGACGTCGATCCCGTAGCGCTGGATCTTCATGAAGAGCGTCGTGGCTTTGATCTGAAGAAGTCTCGCGGCTTTGGTTTGCAGCCCACGACTATGTTTCAGCGCCTCGCATATAAGCTCTATCTCACGCCGTCTTATTTCATTGCTCAGATCAACCCCAGAAACGGGAAAGAGATCAGCATCACAACCATTTCGATCGCGCACATAGGCGGGAAGAAACGAAACTTCTATCGAAGGGGGACGAGTCTGGTTGACCAGCCTACAGACCAGCGTTCTCAGCTCGAGGACGTTTCGCGGCCAGTCATACGCACGCAACGCCTTCAGCGCTTCAGGTGAAACCGTCCTCACCTCCTTTCGCGTTTGCGCACAGCGCTGCTTCACGAAGTGCACAATGAGCGCTTCGATATCGTCGGGCCTTTCGCGGAGTGGTGGAATTGCAATGCTCTCGAAGTCGCGAGCGTTCCTTATGCCGCTCGGTACCTTTGAATCATGAGAGCCTGGCTGGATGTCCCACCCAAGCATTATGCGAGCGCGGTCCTCACGTCGACTGTTGAATCGTGACTGTCTTCGCAGGTTCACGATGTGCTCAACCACTGAAGAGGCCGAATCCGAGAGCCCCTCAACATAGAGCGTTCCTTCTCGTGCCTGCTCAATGAGTCCTTTCTCGTCTCGGAGCTCTTCAGGTGATAGCGATGAACCAAACAAGACCGAGCAGGCCACATCGGCAGAGGCTGAACCAAACGTGAGGGAAACAAACGGACCCTCGCGTCGCGCGCTGCACTGATGTATCAACGCTGCGAGAAACGCTTTTCCTGTGCCCGGCTCGCCTTCCAGGTTCACGGTGTCGTCGTGAGACGCGTGCCGAGCGACAAGTCTGCGGGCGTTTTCTGCCCATCCACTGACTCCGATCAGACGCTTCTCGATTAGCTGAGACGCATCATCCGCAGGCGTCTCGATTGCGAAGTGCGTCTCAGTCGGGAAATTGTATTTAACAACTTGCATACCCATGCGCTCATCCTTCGCCGATTAGACTTGTGACATACGCGCTGGACGTTGTGTCTCTGTTGCGCGCGTCAAATATCATCGGGCGTCCGCGGAAATTCAATTCGGGAAAGAGAGTTTAGCCTGGCTGGTTCATGCTGAGAATTGCTTTGGGATGAGCGCCGATATCAGAGTGACGAACGGGACGAAAACCGGGACAAGATTGATAGGAAAGACACGTTAGCCGAGCTTTATCTTTATGAAAGAGCCGCTCGCTGGAGCGGCATTACCCTGTCGTTTATTGCTGGAGCCAGCGAAGGGACTCGAACCCTTGACCTCCGGTTTACGAAACCGATGCTCTACCAACTGAGCTACGCTGGCCTCCTGGTCTGTGATCCCGAAGGAACCTGACAATAGCGAATGCCATGAGCGAATGTCAAGTTTTGTTGCTTTTTCGCCTCAATCGGTCGTATTCTGGAGCGCACCAAAAGAAATAGAAGTAGAAATCTAACGTCTCTGAATCCTTCCTGGGTCCATTTCCATCGTGCAAATTTGTGGGGGGTATTCCCTCGGGAGGAAAAGTATGAACCGCTATCCTCAGCTCAGGAATGAAGCAGCAGCTATGTTGCTGCTATTTGTTTTTACTTCGCACGCCGCTGTTCACGAGAACCCGAAGCCGGCCGCGTCGAGCGGTTCGGGAACCGCCAGAATACAGCCGTCTGCCAAACGCCTCACGTTCTCTAAGGCGTTTGTAGTTGATGACCGGCTGTCGACTCTGCGACATGAACCGGGCCTGCAGTCTGAAGTGATCCATCGGCTTCGACTTGGACGCCCTGTGTACATCATCGGCTCGGCCAAGCCTAAAGCAGGGCCGCGGTTTTGCCGGGTCGCAGTGACGAGGCGCACGCGCGGTTGGATCCTCGAATCAGCTCTCGCAATGCAAGGGAAGACCGGCGAGGACCAGCGCATAATGAAACTGATAGAAGGCGCAAAAGATGGGCTCGATCGAATATCTCTTTGCCGGCTCCTCACTGAGCGCTTCGGCCAGTCGCAACTCGTACCGCGCTCTCTCTTGCTGATGGGTGAAGAAGCCGATCGCGCTGCGCAGATGCTCACGCAGCGCGCGCGAAAGCGGCTTGCAGACGCCTCGGACGAGAATTGGAACGCGAGCTCGCGCGACTACTTTCTGAATGATGCTGGTCTGGACCGCTACAGCAAGCTCCACATAGTTTTCGACTTCAACGAATCTACCTCGGAATACGTTTACGATGGACGAGCATATGGCGACATCGTCAGGCGCTTTCCAAATCATGAAGAAGCAGGACTCGCGCAACAACGAATCGAGCTCGTCAAGCAGAAGATGGCCAGGCGTCAGTGAAACAGAAGCACGAAGGTAACCTCGCAAGAGAGCTCGCCTCTTGGTGTTTGCGTTGCGCTTCTTGCAAATCCTCTGCATTTCGGTTTAGATATTTTTCGTTGATGCTGGCTGGAATAAAAACGTAATGAAAACAACCACGGAGGCTGACTAAGATGCCAAGAGGTACGTGCCCGGAATGTGACGCCGAAGTTCAAGTGGATGAAGATACCGACAAGGGCGACGTTGTCGAATGCTCTGACTGCGGCACTCATTTGGAGGTCGTGGGTTTGGATCCAATCGAACTGGATGTAGCGGTTGAGGAAGAAGAAGAGGATTGGACCGAGTAGCCGCTAAGACTGTCTCCTTCAAGCTGACTTATGCGCTCACGCAGACGATCGGGCACGGGCGTTGACCTCATCGTCTTCGGGTCGATGCAAACATAGAGCGAGGTCGCTGAACCAACAAGCCGCTCCTCACCTTCCGGATAGATCTCGAATTCGAACGTCAAGCTGGTCGTTCCTATCCTCGATATCCTCGTATAGATCTCCAGCACCTCATCGAACCTTGCGGGTGATTTGAATTCCATTGTGGTGCGAGCCAGCACTGTATCGACTCCGAGCGCGAGCAGGTCTTTCCATTCAAAGCCGACCGCTCGAAAGTACTCGGTCCACGCCACGTCGTAGTAAGTCAGGTAATTGGCATTGAAGACGATGGCTTGCAGATCGGTGTCGGCGAATCGCACCCTGATGTCGTGATGGAATTTGAAGTCTGATTTCACGGAGCAGAATGATGCCCGAAAAGTGGATTGGTTATCAAACCGCCGACGGGTGTCGCGATGTACTGCAACAAACGGACCACGATTTTGGCGAACACGGAATGCCTGTGCTATGCTCTGCCGCATTCAGCCAGTTCAGCTCGCAGCTCCGGAGGCTTCAGCGTGATCGTTCCTCTCAATGAATACGACTTTCTCAAGCGTGCGCTGGTCGCACATTCAAACAGGGACGCGATTGTTTGCGGCGATGTAAGGCTTACCTATCGCCAGTTCGGCGAGCGCGTCAACCGCTGGGCAAATCTGATGCGCAGTCTCGGCGTTCAGAAGGGCGACCGGGTGGCGATTCTTTCACAAAACTGTCATCGCGTGCTTGAAGCTTTCTTTGGCACGCCTCTCTTGGGGTCAATACTGATGCCGCTGAACTTTAGGCTAGTCCCCGATGATTTTGATTACATACTCAATCACGGCGGCGCGAAGGTGCTCGTTGTCGAAGAAGGTCTAACGCACTTGATCGATCCGATCCGAGACAAGCTGGAAACTGTCGAGCACTTCATCCTTGCGAGCGATTTGAATGCGAGCGAAGAAACGTGGCTCGACTATGAATCGCTGCTCTCCGAATCCTCGGTTGAGCAGCCGCCGCCGGTCGAGATAGATGAGAACGAAACGTCGGCCTTGCTTTACACTTCGGGCACTACCGGCCGCCCGAAAGGCGTGATGCTCACGCACAGGAATCTCTACATCAACGCGATGAATTCGATCTGCGAATTCGGCATTCACGAACGCGACGTTTATCTGCACACGCTCGCGCAGTTTCACTGCAATGGCTGGGGAGTCGGCTACGCCGTGACGGGCATGGGCGGGACTCATGTGATCATCAAGAAGTTCGAGCCAGCCGCGTTTTTCGATCTGATCACGCATGAAAGAGTGACCTTCGCCTGCATGCCACCTACGATGATCAACATGGCTTTGAATTATTTGATGGACGCCGAGACCCTCGAGCGCTTGCCGCGAGACGTGCGAATCGGAACGGCGGGTTCAGCTCCTCCGCTTGCGACCATCCAGGGCGCGCAGGAAAAGTTCGGATGGAAGGTCATTCAAATCTACGGCCTGACCGAGACCTCGCCGTTCATGACGGTGTCGAAGATCAAACCGCATATGGATAACTGGCCCGACGAACAAAAGCTCCGCGTGCAAGCTAAGACCGGCTACCCAATGATCGGCGTCGACATTCGAGTGGTGACCGATGAAGGTCACGACGTCAAGCCTGACAGCGGCGACGTCGGCGAGGTGATCACTCGCGCGAACGTAGTGATGAAAGGTTACTGGCGCCAGCCGGAAGCGACGGATGCGGTGATTGTCGACGGCTGGTTTCACACCGGCGACATGGCGTTGCTCGATAGCGAAGGCTACATCGAAGTCGTCGATCGCAAGAAAGATCTGATCATCTCGGGAGGCGAGAACATCTCTTCAATCGAAGTCGAGGGGCTGCTCTACAAACACCCGGCAGTGCTCGAGGCGGCGGTCGTTGCAGCTCCCGACGAGCGCTGGGGTGAAGTGCCTTATGCAATAGTTGTATTGAAACCGGGGGCTACCGCGGCTGAATCTGAGCTCACCGACTTCTGCCGCGAACATCTTGCGCATTATAAGTGTCCGAAGCGAATCGACTTCATTGATGTTCTGCCGCGCACTGCAACCGGCAAGATTCAAAAGAACGTTTTGCGAGAACGTTTCTGGAAGGGCAAGACTAAACACGTGGGATGAAACGTGCTCCGTGATCGGCCCTATAGGTCGCATTGGTCCTATTGCCACGCATCACGCATCACTCTCAGAACCTCAACACAATGCCGCCCGATATCAGCACATTGTGTTGCTTATCACCAATCACGTTGATGTTGAATCTCGGAGTGCCGGAATAGAAATCTCGCAGTTCACCTCGAACGCTGATAAACGGGAACACTTTCCAATCAACCCCGCCGCCGAAATCCACAGCACCGCGAGTGGCTGACTGGTCCCCGAAATTGGGCAGCCCGTTGGCAAGAGTCGAGCCCGAATGAAATCGCGCAATGCCTGCGCCGACGAAACCATATGGCGAGATGGGCGCAACCGGCAGCAGCTTGAGCTTGAGTCCCGGCGTGAAGAAGAAGGAAGAGTAGTCGCTCGGAGAGAATGGGATCGAAGATGTAAGACCGGTCTTGGGCGTGCCCGCAAAAGGAACTTCGACATAGAGCGCGGCAAGGTGCACGTTGTAGAGCCGCGCCGCAAAGTTCGCCTCATAGGCGAAACCGGTGTCAGCCTTTATCGTTCCTGTTGTCGGCAGGTCGTGCCCTCCGCTCTTTAGACCTCCGACCGTTAGCCCAAGTTCAAACCGCTGAGCCTGCGCGGATTCTGCAATCAAAAACAGCACGGCGAGCATTCCGAGAACAATAGTCGAGCGCTTCATATCCAAACCTCCACTGAGCCTCCGCTGAGAATGTACCGTCCTGCATTCATGACTTGTAACAGACCGCCTTGGAGCGATCAACCGCAGGCAAGTAAGCAGGAGTCTCGACGAAGCAGTGGCCGCCGGCACTCAACTATTCAGTAATCTCGCTATCTCGATCACAAGTTGTTCGGGGGAAAGTTCGCCGGTATGCACAACGTAGTTCGCCTGAGCGTAAGACGCCCGCCTTTCTTCAAGCAGCTCGCGCATTTCGTCTTCATCGCCAAGCAACGGTCGCGACGTATCCCCGCCGATTCTTCGAAGACAAATGTCGAGCGGACAGTCGAGCCATACTGTCCTGCCAATCGTTCGCATCAGCGTTCGGTTCTCTTCTGACACGTAAGCGCCGCCGCCGAGCGCGATCACCGCGCGCGACCGCTCGCTGCACGCGCGAATAGCTTCGTGTTCGAGGCGGCGAAACTCCGCTTCGCCGAGTTCAACGAAGATTGCTTGAACCGATTTGCCGGCCCGCGCCTCGATCAGCTCGTCCAGATCGAAGAAATCATATTCGAGGTATTCGGCAAGAGCGCGACCGACTGTCGTCTTGCCGGCGCCCATAAAGCCGACCAAAAAAATCGGCGCGTCTTTGTGATGAGTAAGAGGTGTGTCGCGTGACTGACTCATCGCTATCGATTACCTAAGGTCTGCACCGCGCCATCGGGCGAGGTCAACATCGCCAGCGACTTGTAGAACTCGGGGAATGAAACGCTTGCGCAATCAGCCCCCTCGATCTCGGTCATTCCATCGGCTATCAAGCCAGCGATCGAAAAGGCCATCGCGATCCTGTGATCACCCGCACTATTGACGCGGCCACCGATAAGCCGCTGCGGCCCGCTGATCGAGAAGCCGTCTTCCTTTTCTTCGATCTCACCGCCGAGCGCTCTTATACCCTGGGCCACAGTTCGTATGCGATCGCTTTCTTTGACGCGCAGCTCCTTTGCATCGCGCACCTCGACTCGGCCTTCGACTTGAGTGGCGACGACGGCCAGCATCGGGATCTCGTCGATGATGTTGGGAATGATCGCGCCCGAGAGAATCAGGCCGCCCTCTTCGGTGGTAAGCTCGGTAGTGAGTTGATGGCTTGAAACCACGAGGTCACCGACCAGCTCGCCGTGTTGTTCGCGAACGTTCCGCCGTTCGATGCGCGCGCCAAGCTCGGCCAATACATCGAGGAAGCCGGTCCGGGTCGGATTGAGATTCACATCGTTGAGCAAGAGTGTCGAGCCGGGCAATATGGTTGCGGCAGCGATAAAGAACGCTGCGGACGAGATGTCGCCCGGCACTCGGTAGTCGATAGGATTCAACTCGTGCCGCCCTTCGATGAACACGGAGCCCGACGATTGAATGTCAATGGATGCGCCTAGTTCTTTCAGCATCAACTCGGTGTGATTGCGTGAAAGCGCCGGTTCAGAAAAGCTGGTGCGCCCCTCGGCTAAGAGTCCGGCAAGCAGCACGCAGGTCTTCACCTGTGCGCTTGCGACGCGGCTCGCGTAGTCTATCGCTTTGAGCTTCTGACCGTGTATGGTAAGTGGCGGGAAGTCCCCATCCAACTTCCCATGCGTGGCTTCGATTTGCGCGCCCATCAAGCTGAGCGGTTCGACTATTCGCCCCATTGGTCTGCGGCGCAGGCTCGCATCGCCGTCGATCCGAGAAGTGAAGCGTTGCGCTGCGAGCAGCCCGCTGAGCATCCTTATCGTTGATCCCGAGTTGCCGGCGTTGAGATCGACGAGGGATGCGGCCGGGCGATACCCGAACAAACCCTGGCCGTGTATTACAAGCTCCGCACCATTATCTTCCACTGCTACTCCGAGCTTACGAATGCAATCGAGTGTAGCCTTGCAATCGGCGCTGGAAGCCAGTCCTGTGACTCTGGAAGTACCGCTCGCGATGGAAGCCAGCATCGCGATTCGGTGTGAAATCGATTTATCTCCGGGGACCGACAGCGACCCTTCGACGCGCGCCGGGCCCTTGATTCTCATCGATCTTGACATCGCAACTTTCCGTATGTTACACAATGACGCGCCTTGAGACCACCTTGCTTGTTACAGTGCGCGGTTTGACCGGCGGTTGGTAACGTTCAGACGAAAGGCATCCCGCGAGCCGATGACAGAGACCATCGAGCTTTCAATCAATAGCAAACTCGAGTTTGTTGACCTGGTCGCATCGGTTACCAAAAGCGTTACAGCCAAGATGGGGTTTAGCGAAGATGACGCAAGCTGGATCGAGCTGGCGGTACACGAGGCGGTGATAAACGCTATAATGCACGGCAACAGAAACGCTGCCGATAAGCAGGTGGATGTTCGATTCGTTACCGAAGAAGAAGCGCTCACGGTGTACGTCAGGGATCACGGAGCAGGGTTCGACCCGGCGCACTTACCCGATCCTACCGACTCGGATCATTTGCTAAACCCGAGCGGCCGAGGCATTTTTTACATGCGCACTTTCATGGATGAGGTCGAGCATTCGATTCATCCGGAGGGCGGAAGCGTAGTGCGAATGAAAAAGAACAAACGCGGAAATTAGATCATCAAATTTGTAGCAACCGAAAAGGAGACGTGCCATGGCTAATCTTAATATCAAGGACCGTCAGACGAATGACGTAACCATACTCGATCTTTCCGGCAAGATCACGATTGGTGAGGGAAGCGTGCAACTGCGCGAAGCCGTCCGCCGCCAGCTCGACGAGGGACACAAAAAGATATTGCTCAACCTCGGCGATGTGTCGTATGTGGACAGCTCGGGCATAGGCGAACTGGTCAGCTCTTATACCACAACGAACCACAACGGAGGACAATTGAAGCTTCTGAATCAGACAAAGAAGATTCACGACCTCCTCACGATCACCAAGCTTCTGACTGTGTTTGAATCGTTCGACAACGAAGAAGCTGCGGTGGCCAGTTTCAAGTAAGAAAGAGCAAGGCCCTGAGTGAGGGCGAACGATGTTGAAGCTATTAAGGGCGCAGGCCTCTACGCAAAGTAGAAGCTAGCGCCCTTTCCCATCTTGTATTCATGCTCATACCAATGCCGAAGAAGCTGCACGCGCTTGTAATCTGCCTCGCACTGGCATTAACGGCCCGCGCGCAGCAACCCAACCAGACGCCAAAAACCTGGGCCGTCATCGTTGGCGTGTCAAAGTATCAGAAACTGCCAGGAGGTCAGCAGCTTCAGTTCGCCGATCGAGACGCTGCGTTGTTTGCAGACGCAATCGAGAAGCGAGGGGTTAGTGCGCAAAACGTCCGGCTGCTCACCGGCGCCGAAGCGACTGCGGCGGCTATCAAATCCGCGATTGGCAACTGGCTCGCGAAATCAGCTTCTGAACAAGACACTGTCCTCATATTCTTTTCCGGCCATGGTTTCTTCGAGCGCGAGTTCGGGGAATCTTATCTACTCGGTTACGACTCTGATCCGAAGGACACGTATGGCACTGCGTTGTCGGTAAGCGAAATTAGTCAGGCGCTCAGCCGCCGGGTTCACGCCGCTCGCGTGCTGTTTATCGCGGACGCCGTGCGGCGCGACTTCTTCGATCCGGAGGTCGATCCCAGCTCAGCCAAAGCATTTGAGCAGGCGTTCGATCAACTGACTGCTTCTCGACCTGGGGTGTCAACCATTATTGCAAGCGGGCCGGGCGAGTTCTCTCGCGAAGGACAGAGGTGGGGAGGTCACGGCGCGTTTACAAAGCATCTGGCTGATGTGTTGATCGATGGAGCGGATCCAAGTGTTAATGTCGCAACTAGTACCGATGAGCTTTTTGAGCTGTTGAAGGCTCGACTTGCGGAAGACACATCGAACAAACAGCATCCCTGGAGAAGCGGGGGCGCTCTCGCGCAAATCGGCGTGGCGCGACAGCGGCAGACTGTTCCGGCGATAAACGATCAGTCGCTTTCCAGGACAACTGCGCCGAAGACCATCGCCGAGTCAAGGCCCCCCGAGGCCAAAGCCGAGCTCAAAGCCGAACAAAAGACGACAGCGCCGCCCGTGGTGACTGAAAAGAAACTCGATCCTTCAACGATCTCGAAGAAAGTTGACACATCAACTACTTCAATAGAAACGAAACCGGCATCTGGTGTCGTTTCAGCTCGGGAGCCGAAGACAGAGATCACCCATAAGCCGATCCCTGCTAAGCCGTCGGGCCCGGTTGCCACAACGGTCAAACCGGCCGAGACCCCGGCTGACACTCCAACTGGGGCCGCTCCCAAACCCGCACAACCCGCGCCGGCAAAATCCTCTTCAACGCGCGGGCCGAGTCCGCCCATGACCGAGAGCGTTCGTGCAACTCAGCCTGGAACGCCGCCCACACGCGAACCAGTGCCGGTTGAAATGACGACTCCGGCGATTCCAGCTCCGCCCAAGCCGTCGGTCAATCCACCGAACGTTGGGGCCGTCTCATCGGAACGCGCGACTACTCAGCCTGAGACTCTCTCCGCTTCGGTCCCCGTTGCGCGGCCGGAAGCCGCGCCCTCGCCGTTGGTTCTGCAGCTCGAAGCGGCGATAGCTTCGAAGAACTTGCTCGAGCCAAGAAACGCGAGTGCGTGGGACATCTACACGCGGTTGGCTTCGGATCCCGGCACGGCGGCGGATGCAGCGCGACTAAAACCGCTGCTGGCTGAAGCGCTGGTTAAACAGGGGCGACTGATTGTCAGCGGCGACGTTCGTAGCGATAACATCTCCGACAAAGTCGATGAGTTCAAGCGGGCGGGGCAGATGTTCGTGCGAGCGCGCGCGCTTGCGCCCGAGAATGGAGATCTTGCCGCGCTTGAAAAGCTAAGCGCGTCTGAGGCGTTAATATCATTACAATTCTATGACGAAGCGGAGCGCGCGCTAACGCAGCTTCAGAGCGCAAAGCTGGCTTCGGTCGAGAATGCACTCGGCCTGGTTTATCAAGGCAAGCTTGATACGTGGCGTGCGGAGCGCTCGTTCAAACGCGCGATCGAGCTGGACGGGAAGTGGGCGGCGCCGCATTACAATCTCGCGTCGCTTTATCACAGCCAGCAGAATCAAGACTCGCTTTCGGAGTTTGAAGCCGCCGCCGCGCTCGATGAAAAGAATGTGAACCTCATGGCTGCGCTGGGCGAAGAGTACTTCGCGCGGCAACAGTGGAAGCAAGCTGCTGAATCATTTCGCAGAGCGATTGCGCTCAAGCCTTCCGACGACACGCTGCACATGAAACTCGGGCACGCGCTCTACAGTCAGGGACTTCAAGATGAAGCGAATCGCGAGTACCGGAAAGCCAGCGAGTTGCGAGCGAAGCAGCCTTAGTCGGCTTGCTTACTTTTTCTTCTTCTCCTCGAATGGCTGACTGAGGTCCATCACATACAACTCGTTCTCTCGATCGCGATTCGAGCCGAAGAATATTTCTGTGTTTGAAACAAACATCGGCGAGTGCGTGTTGCCCGGCTTGAAGGTGAGCTGTTTGATTTGCGCAGTCGCCGAGTCGTACAGAAAAAGTTGCGAGCCGAAGTTCGCGGGTCCCACGAACGCGATGAACTTGCCGTCCGGTGAAAGCGCCGGACCGACCTTGGGCAGATCGGGCTCAGGCAGCTCGCGCACCTGACCGTTCCTGGGATCGAGCAAGTAAATGCTGTCTTGCTGCTCGACCTCTTCTTGCGCCCAAAGCACAATCAAGCCTCCGGCTGCTCCCGTAATGTAGCCGCGAATGCGCGCGAACTTCGATTCAGTGAGGTCGCGTTGAGCCTTTCCGTCAAAGCCATATTGCCAAAGCGAATGCCGGCCGCTTGCATCGCTTACCTTAACGAGCAAGACGCTTTTCCCGTCAGCCGCGATGCCGGGATGAATCGACGAGCATTCATCTTCGGTGAAGAAGGCGGGCTTCCCTCCGGCGACCGCAATCGATGCGATGTGCAGGATGCCGAATGCTGCGTCGGGCAGCGGGCTTTCATCGGAGGTATAGAGTACACGCTTTCCATCCGGCGTGAACACTGGCTCTTTGTCACTGAAGGCATTCTTTGTAAGCTGTCGTACCGTAGTTGTTCTAACGTCGAGAACGAATATCTCGTCGAAGCTCGCCGTTTCATTGAAGCCGGCAACCGCGATCGACTGACCGTCGGGCGACCATTGCGGAGTGGCCACGCCCCACTTCAATTTTGTCAGCGGTGGTCGGATAGAATGATCGGCAAGGTTCATCATGTAGAGATTCGGCGCTGCGTCCGGCTTCTGCGCGATCAGCAGGATTGACTGTTTATCCGGCGACACCGGGCCAATCGCGTAAAGGCCCATTCCCTGAGTGAGCTGCCGAACCTTGAAGGCATCTGGCTTCTTCTCTTCTTTTTTCTCTTCTTTGGTTTTCGGTTCTTGATTCGGTGTACCCGTTGCTGATGACAGTTGAACTACCAAACTTACAAGAAGGTTCACCAGAAGGATTACCAGAAGCATTGCACACGCGCGCGTCGTCAATGGCGCGTCACTCTTGGGTTTGGAGAAGAGTCTCATCGGTTCCCGATCGGGTGATCAAGCAACGGAATCCTATCACGGAAGCTTCAGGAGAACGAGAATCGGGGTTGAACCTAAGCTTGCTCAATCGATCCGATGAACTCAATCAACTCTGAGTTGAAGTGTTCCGGCTGCTCGAGGTTGGACAGATGGCCGGCATTCTCGATGACGCGCAAGCGGGCGCCCGGTATGCCGCTTCGGAGACTCTCGGCTTCTTCGGCCGGAGTCAGCTCATCTTCGGAGCCGACGATAATCAAGACAGGAAAATCGATCCCGGGAAGTATGTAAGTTGAATCACGACGCGCGGCCATTGCGCGTTGAGCCCCGGCGATTCCATGAGAGGAGTTCGCTTGAATCATTTCTCGCACTCGCCCGACAATCGAAGGCCGCGTCTCTCTAGTAGTGCGCCCGAGAAGTAACGGGACCGTATCCTCGGCGATCGCGCCGCTGCCTTCCTGCTCAGCCTTAGCGGCGGATTTGATCCGGCGGCGGCGCGCCTCGTGTGTGTCGGCGCTTGCGCGAGTGTCGGCCAGCACCAGTGCACGCACCGCGTCGGGATAATTTCGATAGAACGCAAGAGCTATGTAGCCGCCCATCGAAAGACCCACAATCACGGCTTGATCGACGTTCAGAAGAGACATCAACGCACGAACGTCAGCCGCCATCTGGTCCATCGAGTAAGGACCTGGCGGCGCATCTGAATTACCGAACCCGCGAAGATCGAGCGTGATAGTGCGACATTGATTTCTCAGCGCAGCCACCTGACCATCCCACATTGTTTGATTGAGCGGGAACGCGTGAATGAAGATCACCGGAAGCCCCGAGCCTTCGTCGCGATAGTCAATGCTAATTCCATTTACTGTGGTCTTCATTGCTCGCCATTCGTAACGGGCTCAATCGCGATTGTATGAGGCCGCGCGCTTTGCCTTGTGCACCGGTTTGAAATCGGCGGCGGTGCTTCAATTCAAAAGGAAGCTTGAATACATGCGCCCCGACTTCTCTTTCGCTGAGTGTCTCGGTTCACACGTCAGACACTCGTGCAGAAATCAACACTTAGAGAAAGTGCGGCAAACGCAAGAAATTTGCAAGACTCGTGTTAAGCCTTTTCGCTTTGGTAAGTAATCGGCACGAACAGTCCGTTGGCGCTGTCCGCTCGATTTGGACCAGGCTTGACTCTCGATTCTGCGTGTTATACTCGCCGTTCGTCATTATGAAGCGCGCCGCATTGAAAGTTGACGTTTGCAGGTCTGGACGAGGCGAGACTCCTCGTTTCATCGACCCGATTCGGCGCTTGTCTTTGCATGATCAGTCAGGAGAGAGAATGACCCGGTTACCTCGCAGGAGAACCACGAAAGCCCTCACCTCGTTTCTGTATACCCTAACAAGCTTCGCGATTGTTCTTTCTGTTACGGGCGCAATCAACACGACGTTGGCCGCCGACAATCCCAAATCCACCAGCGCGATATCTTCTCAAACTGACGAGCTCGACATACCCGGTTCGTTCAAAGATCTGTCCGACGCCAAGGATCCTGTAACGGCGAAGCGTTCGCCCGAAAAGATCGCGGCCGCAGTGGCTAACAACGCGGGATCGATAGCACTCGAGATTGACGCAGAGAAAGCCGCAGCGAGCGGTGGCGCCAAGATTGAGAGAGCGGCAGCGAGCGGCGGCGCCAAGATTGAGAGGGCGGCAGCGAGCGGCGACGCCAGGACAGTTGTAGAGACTTATGTCGAGAGCGAATTGGTTGATTTCAATGCTACCGCCTATTGCTTAAAAGGCCGCACCGCATCCGGGGTTGGTGCGAGGCCGGGAATGATAGCCGCCGATCCTCGCGTGCTGCCGCTCGGCACGGTCGTGCACTTGAGGTCGGGTTCGTACACCGGAACGTACAAGGTGATGGACACCGGCGGCCGCATAAAGGGCTGGCGAGTTGATGTCTACGTTGCGACGCACAGAGAAGCGATTCAGTTCGGACGGCGGCAAGTCAAGATCAAGGTCCTCGGACACAGTTCGGCCAAGACGGACCGCGCGAGCAAGAGTCTGGTTGCGTCAGAACAGTAGGGTAGTTTTCTATTTTGGGTGCAAAGAAGCCCGCAGCTAACTAATCGTTGGCTGCGGGCTTTGTTTCTTACGAGTACCGTAGACTGTCCAGTCTGCGGAGAGACTCGCTCGGCCTTGACGCATCCGCTGCAGACTCGACAGTCTACGGTACCCCTTGAAAGGCGCGTCACTGATTCAGCGAGGCATCGAGCGAACCGCGTCCGCCTGTCGCCGTCGAGAAATATTTAACAATCGCGTCGCGGTAGCCGGAGAGCTTGTCGAGTTGGCTGCTCGAGATCGTCGAGCCCTGTTCGGTCAGCACGACGAAGGCCACGCGGAATACTTTCGGTGAGGTTGTCACATCGGGAACGCGCGGTCCCTCACGATCTACGATTTGAGCTACCGAAGTAGTCTTCCGCACCGCGGTCAGTGAGAAGCCGGCGGTCGGAGATTTCTCGTGCAGGAATTCTTTCAGTTGAGGGTCGGTCACGAGGTAAGGTATGTCTCCGACTTCGTTCGCCGCGCGCAGACCCATCAGGTATTGATCAAGTGGCGTGAAGTAATTCACTGCGGATTCAACCGTAGTGAATATGCCGCCGCCCGAATCGCGCCACGCGTTTCCTTCCATCAATGACGAGTAGCCTCCGTCGGCGCTTGTTCGTGTATCGGCCAGGAAGCTCCAATGCGAATTCTGACGCCCGAGTAAATCGTCTTTCACCTGGTTGTCCGCATCGAAGTGAATGTATGCCAGCCAGAGATGACCTTGCTCGTGGCAGACTATGCTTATCGCCGAATTCAATCCGGCCATATGGACGTCCGGATTCTTCGGCCAGTCACCTGCGTTACCCATCGCAATGAGTGAACCGAGATGAGCGCTTCCGTACGCCGGACCGTGATCGAAGAGTGGCAGCCCGATGCCTTGAATGTCGTTCCGAATGTTGAACGTATGCGCGACGAACAACCCGTTGTCGAAAGCAAAATTAGTCCACACATACACCGTGTCAAAGCTGTCCGAATGGGTGCTGTAAAAGGCTCGCAAGATTGCCGGCAGATCCAGCCGCTTCTCCTTCGCGAAGGTTTCAAACAGCGGACCGGTTAGTCTTTCTGTCGGCGGGGTTGAAAAATCAACCGGTTGCGGGCCCGCCACGGAGTTGCCGGGTGAGATCCCTACGAGCGCGGCTTGCGCATTTACTTTCTTGTAGACGAAGGCGATTCGCCCGTCGTCATACAGCACGGCTTGAAAGGTGCTGATTCCGTCGTACGAAGGCTGACCGGCCTTGTTCCAGGTGATGATGTGTCTGTCATTGAGCCGAGTGTAATAGACATTCCCCGAGTCCACTTCCTCCAGATCGGCCCAGAGCGGCGCGATGCGAGGCAGTTCGGTGGCAAGCGCCGAGGGAGATATGCGAGCGGAGGTATCGCCTCTGTTGAAGGTTATGTAGCCATTAGTCCCGACGTAGATCGTATCGTATGCAACACCGAAGAATGGAAACTGCGCGCCTTGCAGGTTAATGTCGCGATAGCCATTGTCCGCGTCGTCAAGCTCTCCATCCAAGCCCAGGAAAGATCCAAGCCTGGAACCGAAGTCGCTGTTGAAATCGATTTCATCGGTTGAGATTCGGTATCCAAACCCATCGGGGGCGCCATCGGGCGTGAAGAGTATCGAGCGGTTCTTGAGGTTGAACTTCGCCGGGGGAATAACAAACGTTCCGTCGTCCTGAAAGACGGCGGTGTCGTTAATATCTTCCGCCGATGGGCCGCGCTTCTGAAGTAACGATAGAGCGACAGAGCGTGTGGCGTCCGGTTCACCGCGTCGAAGAGCGTTCAGCCTGTGATTGCTCAACTCGTCTTCAGCGCCTCGCGCGTCGTATCCGCAGTCGAGCCGTTTACCGGATGAATGCAAGCCGCTCGCGGCGTCCAGACCCGCGCGGGCCCGCGCGAAAGGCACAGTCAAAGTCGCGGCGAGAAGGGCGACCGATAGAAGTGGCCAGACGCTAATCACTTTTCGGCGATCTTGCGTCACTCGACTCAGGGAAGTCTTGTCAGAGACTCGCATGTGTGCGCCTTGAACTGTGATACTGAACCTCCTACTACACTGGGGGCTACATTATATGGAGCGCGACTGCGCATCACAACTATTACTTTTGCGCTCGTCGAGTGTGGTTGATGCGCATTTTGCTTGACAAACAAACTGCCTATGGAATAAAAGGGCATTACGAGTTGGCCCCGGTTTGCGAGCAAAGGTATTAACGTGGCAGGTCGCACGTGGTCAGGGTTATAATTTAGCCGAGATAACTTCTCTAACATTCCGACGCTTCTCCGCAGCCAAGGAACAGGTTGTTTGTAAAACAGGAAGGTTGGCAGAAATGCCAAAGGCGCTTCTTGCCTTGCATTGCTATGCGCCTGCCTTCCGGAGGTTGGAGTGAAAAAAGTGGACGAAATTCGAGAGAAATCGCACAATCGTGTACCCTTGAATCCGGACCTCAAGAGCCCGCGGGCGCAGGAGTTCGAGACTAAGCTCAGCTCGCTGATCGTCGGGCAAGAGCGCGCAGTGCGCCGAATATCCGGACTTTATCAAATATATCTTGCCGGCATGCAGAACCCCGGCCGGCCTCTTGGAACTATGCTGTTTCTGGGGCCGACCGGTTCTGGCAAGACACGCGTGGTCGAAGCCGCCGCAGAGGTGTTGTTTGCCGAAACGAACGCGGTAGTCAAAATCGACTGCGCGGAGTTTCAGCACTCGCACGAGATCGCCAAGCTGATCGGCTCTCCGCCCGGTTATCTTGGACACCGCGAGACGGCTCCGATGCTGACTCAGGAGAATCTCGACAAGTACCACACCGAGCAGGATAAGCTGACCTTTGTTCTGTTCGACGAGATCGAGAAAGCATCCGACGCGTTGTGGCAACTGCTGCTCGGGATTTTGGACAAAGCAACGCTGACGCTTGGCGATAATCGGAAAGTCGACTTCTCAAAGTGCATGATATTCCTCACATCGAATCTCGGCGCGAAAGAGATGAGCGAGTTGATAACAGGCTCGATTGGATTTGCTCCGGCGCGCGGCAAGCGAATGCTTGAAGACGACGTCGACCAGAAGATCTATCGCACCGCTTCCGAAGCAGCCAAGCGCAAGTTCTCACCCGAGTTCATGAACAGGATCGACAAGGTTGTCGTGTTCCGCAGTCTGAAAGAGTATCACCTCAAGCAGATTCTCGATCTGGAGCTGGCTCAGGTCCAGAACCGCATAATGCGAGGCACCGGTGAGAAATTCGTTTTCAAGTGCACCGAGGAAGCGAAGAAGTTTCTTTTAGACGAAGGGATCGATTTCAAGTACGGCGCGCGCCACTTGAAACGTGCGATCGAGCGGTTTCTTGTGTATGCGATTTCGAACCTCGTGGCGACGCAGCAGGTAGAAACCGGCGATCTCGTGATCATCGACTATGATTCCGAGACCGGGAAACTAACGTTCACCAAGTCGGAAGGCGGAGCGCTGGTCGACCCGTATCGCGGAGAGTACAGCGAGATGTTCGACGATGCGCAGGAGGAACGCGCCGTCGCCGCCGAAGCGAGCGATAGCGGGCTTACTACCGCGCCGCTCAAGGCGATTGAGAAATAGCCCCAGGTCAGATAGTATTTGGAGCCAGACAAGCCCGGCGGGAATGATCTCGCCGGGCTTGCGTGTCTATCAAGCTAATGAATGTTCTCGCCGCTTTAGTGCCGCTGCTTTTTCTCGCGCCGCCTGACTCCAGGCCGGATGACGTTCGCATTGGATTGTTCACGTTGTTCAAACCGGAGGCGCTTGAGGTGCGCGTTGCCTCGGGCGAAGGAGCTAGTCTCGCAGCGCCGGGCGTTCAGAGCAGTCGTTCGATCGGGCGCGGCGAATTGGTCACGATTCGATTCTCGGGTAATCAACTTCACATTACGCTGGACGCCAGGCGATCGCTTGTGGCAACGGAGGCGCGAATCATACCGATCGGTTCAGCAGCGCTGGAGTTGAGTCTGCCGGGGAAAATCAAACGGACTGTACGCGGCGAATTGTTAGTTGACACGGGCACTGGGGGGCGAGGTCCGCTTCGAATAGTGCTGACGACCGGTCGAGAAGCCGCGGTTGCTTCCATAGTGGCGGCCGAGACAAGCCGCCGAGAAACCGAAGCCCTGAAGGCGCTCGCAGTCGTCGTGCGAAGTTTCATGCTTGCGCACCCGGGCCGCCACTTGAGTGAAGGTTTTGACTTTTGCGACACCACTCACTGTCAGTTCTATCGAGGCGAACAAGATCTATCGGAGATCGTTGCTTCGGCGGAAATTGAAAGAGCGGTTGAGAAGACGCGGGGAGAAGTCCTGGCCTTCGAAGGGCGCACCGTCGAGGGCTACTACACAGCGGCCTGCGGGGGAATGACAGTGACACCGTCGATGCTCTGGGGCGGTACCACGAGTTACCCTTATCGCCGCGTCTCGTGTCGCTGGTGCAAGGCTTCGCGTTTCGACAAGTGGGAACGCTCAGCCGGCATCGGGCAGGTTCTCGGAGCGCTTTCCGAGTTCTTCGGGTCCAGGTTTTCGGTTTCGACAGAACTGGCGATTGACCGCGACCACGCGAGCGGATTTGTGCGATCGATCACTGTAGCTGATGGAACAACGCGTACAACCCTAACGGCCGATGCTTTTCGTCGCGCGATCGGGCTGAAGCTCGGATGGAACACCGTGCTGAGCCCGACTTTCACGGTCGAGCGTCGCGGGCAACGGTTCATCTTTCGCGGTCGCGGCTTCGGCAGCCAGATCGGGCTGTGCGAGGCGGGCGCGATCGCGCAGGCGGCCGCCGGTCGAAGCTACCGCGAGATCTTGAGCTTCTACTATCCAGGCGCAGGGATCAGCGAGCCACCCGCACATGAATGAAACCGGCTTAGTACTCTTTGGAATCAAGAGCAGTCTTCAAGCCTTGCTTGAATGGCTGAAAGCCTTCGGTCCTTTCGGATTGTTTGGCATATCACTCGTCGACTCAGTCGGCGTGCCACTTCCCGGAGGCCCGGACTCTGTGATGATCCTTCTGAGCGCCAACACTCCGGCGCTGATGCCATTTTATGCTTTGGCTGCCACCGCAGGTTCGTCAATTGGATGCACGTTGTTGTATATGGCTGCGCGTCGTGCGGGTGTCGCTGCGCTGAAACGCGTGTCGCCTGAGAAACGGAATTCCATCGAGAACCTGCTGGGCCGCTATGATCTGATAGCAGTGATGGTGCCCGCGGTGCTGCCGCCGCCGTTTCCGTTCAAGCCTTTCGTTCTGTGCGCCGGGGCTTTCAAACTAAAGACCTGGAGGTTCATCACCGCGATCTTCATTGGACGCGCGGTGCGTTTCTTGATCGAGGGATGGCTTGCAATCAGGTTCGGTGAGGACGCGGGACGCATAATCAAGCAGCACGGATGGAAAGTTCTAATCGCTGTTGTTGCGATAGCTGGAGTCGTAATCGGCTTGAGCTTCTTGCGCGCCCGACGGCGACGTTCACGAGCCGTATCCGCTGAGCGTACGACGGACGAAGACCTGGTGGCGCCGATCGATGCTGCTAATGAGAGCTCTCGCGGGTTGTAGAGAAAGACGCTAACGAAGAGCTACGCGGATGCTGTGGCGCGCATCAATTAGAATTGGCCTCGATAGATCCATATCGTTCGATTGGTAGCTCGAAAGCTTGCAGGAAATGGAACTTTTCGATGCGCGCGGGCGTGTGGTAGCATTTACAAGTTCGGAGGAATAGGTCTGGGTTACAATAGAAAGGTTTTGTTGGCAATAGCGCTGTCGGTGTTGGCTTTGCCGGGATTCGCGCAGTCGAATAACTGTCTGCGAGTCATGCCCATTGACGAGTTGACGCGGCAGTCAGTCCTCATCGCTCGCGTTAAAGTTCGTCGAGTAGACAGGGCTAACTATAAAGGCGAGTACAATCAGCTAGCGGTGTTGACGCCAGTTGATGTAATCGACGGCGATTTCACGCTCAAAGAGTTGAATGTGCTGGCACGGTCCAGCGTGAGGTGTGCCGAAGACAACTACGCCAAGGACGAAGAGATGCTGGTGTTTCTGGAACCGCAAGACAGCTTGTTTCACACAGTGGACTATCAGTACGGCCAGTTCCCGATCGTAGGTGAAATCGTCAAGGGGTGGCGGGACAAAGCGAACAAGCCCATTGATAAACCGTACGCGGAAGTACGAGCCCAGATACAAGCCTGCGTTGCCGCCGCGCACACGCCGAAGCCTGAGGGCGAACAGCCGCCAAAACCTCCGCCCGTGAAGCCGCCCAAATAGTCTATTCTAATCGTTGGCGAATACACTCTAACTTCGAACTGAGTCCGTGGTCTCGTAGCGACTGTTACGTCGCGGTATCAATCAACCAAACTCGCCAGCGCCGCGATCGCTTATTAGCCGCCACGGCATGCGGTGAGCTTTGCATCTGGGGCGGCGCACAACTCTTCGCGCAAGGTTCAGTCTGATGCCACACGTTTCGCACTCGCCGGCGGTCCGGCGCGCGGCCCTTACGATCTCAAGCGCGGCTTCGTCTTTTTCGATTCGCCTGAGCTCGGCAAGCTCGCGAGCCATGCTTTCGGCGTCCTGTCGCATCAGCTTCGCGCGCTCTTCGCCGGCCTTCACTTCGGCGTATTCCTCTTCGGTCAGCAGCGCTTTCAACCAGAGCTGAACGTCTCGGCTTGCCAGCGCCATCCACTGTCCCTTAGGACTGAACGCAACCGGATGCCAACTGATTTCGCTGAACCACAACGTCTTCACCAAACGTCCGGTCGATAGATTCCATATCCTGATCGTCTGACCGAGGCTGCCCCCGGCGACCAACTGGCCGTTAGGACTGAACGCCACCGAAGTCACATCGTTGATGTGTCCCGTGAGTGTGCGGATCTCGCGAGCGGTGGCAACATCCCAGATCCTCACCATCTTGTCTTCGCCGCCCGATACCAGCAGGCGGCCGTCCGGACTATAGGCGAGCGATGCTACGCCGGCGGTGTGGCCTTCGAACCTCTTCACTTCGCGACCGGTGTCCGCGTCCCAGAGCTTGAGCGTTCGATCCAGGCTACCCGAGGCTATGTACCGGCCATCGGGGCTGAACACAGTTGAGGTGACCGGCCCTTCGTGACCTTCCATCGGTTGCACTTCCTGGCCGGTGATCACTCTCCACAGCCTGACAATCGAGTCGGTGCTGCCCGAGGCAAGCCACAAACCATCAGGGCTAAAGGTCACCGCGCGCACTTCGCCGCAGTCTCGAGCATCAAGAGTTCGAATCTCGCGGCCGGCGTAAACGTCCCACAGTTTGATTGTGCGGTCGCGGCTGCCCGACGCCAGACACTGGCTGTCGGGACTGAACGCAATTGAGTTGACGCTTGCGGTGTGTCCGCGAAGCGCGCGCAGCAGCACTCCGCTGTCTACCTCCCAGATCTTTATTCCCTCGTAAAGAAACCCCGAAGCGATAAGGCGCCCGTCCGGACTGATTGCAACCGATCTCACATAATCGCGCGTGCCTATCTCATACTGCTTATAGAAGAGATCGTAGATGCCTCGCAGTTCTTGTTGAACCTGCGAATGGGTCTGCATGAACTGCAGACCCGAGCGGTATGTTTTCGCCGCTGCCAGTTGGTCTTCGACATTCTGAAACATGATTGACAGCGTCTGACGTTTTTCCGGGGTAGCGATGACGAACCTCTTGAGCATGCTTGCATCGCGGCTCAGTTCGGCAAGCTTTTCTTGAACAGGTTGCATCAACCCGTCGAGCAGTTGCTGCACCGGCGCGCGAACGCGATCGAACGCCTCGTCGCTTCTCGCGCGTTCGTAGTATCGCGGATCTCCCTTTATGGCGGGCTCCAGGCTCGCGACCGCAGCGACGGGGTCGTTCACAATCGCCGACAAGCAAGCTTTCTGATAATGCGCTTCGAACAGCTCGGGGTTTAGCGTTATTGCCTCACTGAAATGACCAAGCGCAGACTCGGAGCCTTGCTGCAGCGCGCACACAACGCCGGCGAAGTAGTGCGCTTCGGCGGATTGCCGCGCATCGCTTGGGCGTGAGTACTTCGCGGACTTGCAAAAATACTCGAGCGAGCCGGCCAGATCGATCAGGTGATAGAGACGTATGTTCGCTATCGATCGAAGCACGGCGAAGTCGGGATAGTTGCGCTGCTCTGCTTCCAGGAAGTCCGCGAGCGCTTCGGCGTACCAGCCATTCAGGTAAGCTTTCTCGGCTCGGCTTCGATATGCGCGAGCTTCTCTCTCGAACTCAGCGAGTCGAATTTCATGCAGGATGTTGCTGAGAGCCTCGTCGTGCATCTCGAGCTTCCAGATGACGTCTCCCAGCAGGAGGTTGAAGTCCGCGTTAAGCCGATCGATTCCACTGGCGAGCTTGTCAAACCGGAACTCGATACTGTAGCTCGAATCACTGATTCCATAACTCATTCCTGCGCCGAGCGCGCCCAGCCCCGACTCGAGCGCAATGTGATAGTCGCGCTGGCTCAATGCGACTCGGATTGCGCCCGGAATTGCAAGCGATTCATCAACCAGGGCAGCCTGCTGCTCGACGGCCTTCTCGAAGCTTGCGATCGACTGACGATCGCTGATGAAGTCTTCCCAGTTCTGGTTGCCCAGATAGATTGACGAGAGTCCCATCGGGGTTCCTTGTATTACAGGGTCAAGTCAGGCGGGCACACTGGCGATAGGATAGGACAGAACGCGCCGCGCGTCTAGCTGCGATCGCTGAGCCCGATCATGCCGTGGAACTTCTACCGTAACATGACCGATGAAGACTTGAAGGCGATGTTCGCGTACCTTCGAACGCTCAAGCCGGTGAAGCACACGGTGGACAACGCGGAATCACCGACACCCTGCAAGTTGTGTGGCATGAAGCATGGCGGCGGGGAGCGGAACTGAGAGGTGAATCAAAGAGTACTATTCGACCTCGCGGCGAAACGGAATTCCGCGTAACAGGAACTCCTTCGCCAATGCTTCTTGATAGACTGGCTCGAGAAATCCGCAACCGAGAACGCGATGGACTTCCATGGCTGCGCCGATGATGGCGTAAGTCTGTGGGTTGCGCATCTTCTCCAGAGTTCTATCCGCCGATGAGGCAGAGTCCGCAGACTGTCCGGCCTGCGGGAACTTACCTGGCTTCATCGCTATTCCTCCTGTCCATTCTGTTGTCTTTTCATCTGTGTAATCTGCGCAATCTGTGGATCGTCGTCCTCTTTGCATAATGACTGCTGGCTTGCGTGTTGTAGCACCCTCTCAACTAGCTCGATCTGGTTGGTAGCGCTTGTCGGGTCAACGGCTACGACTCGAACAGGGGCCTTTCCTGTTGGGCGCCAGCGGTCGAGCATGCGCGGCGAGCTCGATCCAGCGAACACGTCAATACACGGAACTCCAAGCGCAGCCGCGATGTGTTGTCCCGCAGAGTCGTATCCGATGTAAAGGTCACTCTCGCCGATCAAGGCGGCAAGCATACCTATTCGCCCGTTCCAGACCAGAATATCGGCGTCGAGATGTTCGGAGTTCAAAACGTCCATCACGTTGTGCGCACCGATCTCGATTACTCGCGCGCGGGAACCGCCGCGGTCGATCCGACCGGTTTCGGCGCGAGTGGCCTCGGCGAGAACTGCCTCAGCTCGTCTGGCTTCTTCATCGCCGGCTCCCTTATCGAATACAACTGCAAACCCTTCTTGAACCAGATGAGCGACAATCGTCGCTTCGAAGTCGCCGGCGACGCGCTTGAGGTGGTTTTCGCCGATTCCGAAATTGATTGCTACAATCCGGCGCGCGACGCCACCTCTGAGTGCACTTGCCAGCTTTCGCGCCGATTCGATATCGGTTTGACTGAGGCTGACGCGAGGGTATGCCGGCGCGCTTTCGCCGAACACTTCATCAAGCCACGCGCAGGTCAGCTCGGCGAGTGCGAGCGACGTGCCGCTGCCGTACTCGCGGCTCGGGAAGAAGATGTATTCGGATTTCTTCGGTGAGTAGGAGCCAAGCTGTGGGTCAAGCCAGTCATCAGTCTCTGTCAAAGGTAAGAGCCCTAGCTGCGTGAGCCTGGTGTCGGGATCAACTAACAGATACTCGCCGCGGTTCAAGCCATTTGTAATCGTGCGCACGCAATCAAGAAGCTCTGTCCATGCAAGTAGTCGCTCGGTCGTCGTTCCGCCGCGCCGATAGCCGATCTCTTTGAGGCGCAGTCGGGGGTCGCCGCCGAACAACTCGACGCTTTTCCTTCCGCCCAGCAGCACGATTTCAGCGGCAGGAAAGAGATGCTTTATCCGCTCGAGTATCACGCTCGTGATAGCAACGTCGGCACCCAACGTGACTCGCGATAATACGAGCACGCACTGAAGCGTTTCGGCCCAGTCGCGCGGCGCGGCCAGCCGCGATACACGGCGGAGACTCTCAGCGCGCGCGACCATGTCTTCTTCGCTGACGAGTCCGAGATTAGTCAGCTCTGAATCGAGCAGCCTTGCTCCAGCATCCAGGCGCCAGATTTGAGTGAGCTGTGAAAACACGCGGTTGTAAAGCGAGACGCCTTCGGGCTCGAATGAGTCCGCTAGCCGCTCGATAAGCGAAGCGAAGATTGCTCTGGTGGCTGATTCCGCAACACCTGAATCTTCTGAAGCGGCGAGCTGTGCCAGGCGGGATATCCGGCCGCGAAGGTAAGTCCTCGAGAGCTGATACTCGCTCAGAAATTCAGCGACCAGTTGTTCAGGAGAAGCGTCCATCCAACTCAACGTCTGTTCACCGCCGGAGCCTGATTATCCCAACGGCGGTAGCATCTCACAAGCGACCGGTTGAATATCGACGAAAGTATTCCCAGAATCAGAAGCCATCCTGCGATAGCGGATGACCTCAGCAATGACGATCGTTCGCTGGCACACTCGACGGAGCTCTGTTTCATGAGATATCATGCCACTTCGGTTTTGATCATCGATCCTTTCGGGTCGATCCTGCACATGGCTGCGGCCTGTTGTTTTGACAGCTCTTGGAATGCAGGTGTCCGATGGCATTACGAGGAGTTGGTCGGTATTCGACTCGTGCCTGGGCACGATCAGTTAGGGCCTGCGGATCTGAAGTCTCCCACCGTGCTGGAACCTTAAGCGAAAGACGGCAATCAAAGTCACCAGTGTGACGAGCGGATCGATTTTGGTCCGCGTTGTCTGTGAGGAGCAACCGTGTCTGTAGCAAACATTGGCATCATCGGCGGAGGAATCGGTGGAGTCGCCGCGGCAGTGGCGCTTCATCAAGTTGGCATTGATGCGGTGGTGTATGAGAGGGCGCCGAGGCTCCGCGAAGTTGGGGTGGGCATGATGCTATGGCCGAATGCCACCCGGGTGTTGCGTGACCTGGGCTTGCTGGAACAGGTCCTGGCGCGCAGTGGTCCGAACACTCACTTCCTCGTGCGAGCGCGTGGCGGCGAGGTGCTGATGAACATCGCGCTGGGTGACTTTGACGTCCCAGCTATCTGCGCGCGAAGAGCTGATCTCCTCGCTGTCCTCATTGCCGCACTACCACCCGAGAGTGTTCGCTTAGGGCGCGAGCTCCACCATTTTGAGCAGGTCGGAGATAAGGTACGCGTCTTTTTTGCGGGCGGCGTTGTGAAGGAACATGACGCGGTTATCGGCGCCGACGGTATTCGGTCTCGCGTGCGCTCAGAGCTATTTGGGGTCGCAGATCCAATCTATCGCGGCTATACGATCTGGCGCGGCATGGCGTCATACGACGGCAGTGCCGCAAGGTCTGGCGCGAATAGCGAGACGTGGGGAGCCGGACACCGCTTCGGAATCCTCAACACCGGTCACGACAGGTTCACCTGGTATGCTACTGCGAATGTGGCTGCAAACTATCCTGACGCTCCCTGCGGTCGGAAGGGCGAGCTGCGGCGGATGTTCGCCAGTTGGCACGCTCCTATCCCCGAATTAATCGAGGCAACCGATGAGGCAGCGATTCTGAAGAATGGCGCCTATGACCTTGCGCCGTTGCGACGCTGGGGTGATCGGCTGGTAACGCTGCTCGGTGATGCTGCGCACCCGTGCACTCCCAATCTTGGACAAGGTGGAGGTCTCGCGCTTGAAGACGCGCTGGTGCTCGCCAAGTGCCTCGAAAAGGGGACGTCCCTGGAGGCGGCGCTGCGCCGCTACGAATCGTTGCGCTGTCATCGCACCGCCCACATGCAACAACGGGCTCGGCTTATGGGCCAGGTTGGACAGTGGGAGAACCGCGTCTTTGTGGGGGTACGTCAGGCAGTGACGAGTGTGCTTCCGGCCAGGCTCTTCGAACATAATTTGAGGAGAGTGTATTCCTATCAGACCTAGATTAATCGACGAGAGGACGCGCTCAGCATGAGCCAATCGACGCAGTTCCAGGTTGATGTCAATCACGTACGCGAGCATTACGATCGCCTGTCATTCTTGTATCGGATGTTCTGGGGAGAACATCTTCATCATGGCTATTGGGACGCGGACGAAACGGTCGCGCAAGCCCAGATTCGCCTGATGGAACGACTTGCGGAACGCGCTGGCGTCCCCCGAGGCGCAGTTGTGCTGGACATAGGTTGTGGGCTTGGCGGCTCCGTTCTCTGGCTGGCCGAAAATTTCGACTGTCAGGTAACGGGCATCACAATCAGTCCGGTTCAAGCCAGAATGGCTGCCAAGAAGGCAAAGGCTCGAGGGCTGAGCGATCGGGTTCAGTTCCAGGTGAGCGACGCAAATAAGTGGGAGCCCCAACCCGAGAGCGTCGACATAGTTTGGATAATGGAAAGCAGCGAACATTTCGAGAACAAGAAAAGATTTTTCGAACGCTGTGCCGCTGCATTGAAACCCGGAGGCGTGCTGGCGGTTTGCGCATGGCTCCGCCGTGATGGACCAATGCCCGAAGGCGAAGAGAAGTTGGTAGCGAC
>JADGNW010000463.1 GCA_017883315.1 Blastocatellia bacterium
CTCAGGAGGTCGTGGGGTGCGACGAGATTATCGCCGGACGTTTCGATGTCGCCGGTGAGACGCAAGATCGAGCCTTCTAGTTCGCCACTCCGCCATAGACTGAACTGGTTGCCATCCGTGTAGACGAGATTCGGGAGAGACTTTAGTTTTTCCCATTGCTCTTTGTCGTGGCGTTCTTTAAACCTTCGCGGATCAGCGCCTTTTCCCGGGGCCTTGACCTCAATGAAACCAACAAGAGCGTTGCGAACCGTAATTGCGTAATCGGGCCGAGTCTTCAACTCGCTCAATGACGACTCGCCGACCGCGGTCACCTCTGTTCGGGAGAATCCACATGTTTCAGCCAGGTTCGCAATCAGGTTTTCTAATGGGGCTCGGAGTTGATCCTCCGGCTGTCCCGAGGCTCCGGGATTCGACAGTTTCGCCTTAGCCTCACTGCCGAACGTCGCAATTATCGAGCGAAATCTTGAATTCATTTGAATCGACAGCAGCTATCGAAGTCATTCACTTACGGCGCACTCCGGGAGGCGATCTGCCGCCGGAATCGTTCGTGATCCGGGCTGTGCCGCGGCGATGATGATGATGTCGCGTAGCACTATTATGAACGACCGGGAAGGTCTCGATCCTGCCGCTGTTCGCGTTGCCACTGCAAGGGATCAGTGATGGACGCAACGCCGCCACTGGCGGCGAGCCGCCCCAGTACCTCTGCCATGCGTGGGCCACGCGTGTCGTCTGCGGCGGCGGGTTGATCAACAACTGTTACTAATACCGTCAGCGCTGGATGGCTCCGAATCTGTTCGGGAACATCGTCTTCCCATTCGATTCGATCACCGCGAAGAATCGCTTTGTAAATCGACTGCATATCCGTTACCTCACGCTCGCATGGTCCCACCAAGCTCAGCGGAGGGCAAGCAGGACTGAGCGAAGTAGTAAAAGCAACAGCTCAGGTCAAACTGTTTGAACGCGAGTCCTCAAGCAGCGAGTACGGGACCTGAAGCCACAAGCTTTTTCTTCCGCGGATCAACTACAAGGGTTAAGCCTTCGAGAGTTCGTGCTCCAAGCAGCAATAGGTCTCCCTTCTCTGCAAAGACCACTTCATCAACCGTGAAGTATTTGTCGAGCCTGATAATGGCAAAGCCAACGCTGCGGGTGATGCGCTGGCCATTCGCCACCACGAATTCCACGTCCTTCTTCTCTCGCTTGATGCCGATCTTGTCGAGCGTAGTGGCGGGGACCGAGGTGTATTCGCTGCCGGTATCAACCAGCACTCTTTTCAACACCGCAGATTTCTCGCGGTCTGCGACGTTCTCAATCTTGCACTTTACAAGAAACGTTCCCATATGCTCTCGCCTAGACGTGTTCGGTGGTTGCCTTACGTGACTTCACTCGCAGCAGCAAGCCGATGATTAACTACCCGCCAGAACGTAGCGACTGCCTTTGCTTTTTGATCGAAGAAATCTTCGAAGAACCCAGGTTTGTTCAGCGGTGGTGGATATGAATACCGTTCGCCATCGTCGCCGAATTCGGTGACCCAATCGGCCGGTTCTCGCGCATCAATCAGTGAAAACAGATCAGGGGGATATAAGAAAGGACGGCCTGCGTCGTTTATGATCCGGAGTTCATCGGCTTCGATGCCAATCACATCATAGAACTGGCCGGACCTTAGGTCTCGATATCGCGAATCTGGTTTCTTCAGCTTGACGATCATCGTCAAATCTCAGGTATTGAGAGCCCGTGACAAATCTTCTTTGCGAGCTTGTTCGGTATCTCAACGTGGCGAGGAACAGCTTCAACCTCGCCAGTCTTAGGGTTACACCAAAGAGAATGTTCGCGACCTTCGCGCTTAAGATAACAGCCGTGCTTGCGGAGGTGTCGCAGCAACGAGCCACGTTTCATAAAAGGACAACCGTTTCTCGAATGGCGTCCGCCGGAACACCTCGGAAGGCGTCTTCGCGGCGATCTTCCAGAATCAGCTCAATAGCGGCAGCCAGATTCTTCCGACACTCTTCAATCGTGCGGCCCTGGCCGTTAGCGCCCGGGATCTCCGGACAGTAGGCGATGAACCAGTCTTCGTCTTGCTCTATTATTGCCGTGAACTCATTGTGCATCGCACGTACCTCCGAATTAACCTACATCGTCTGGGATGGAACCGGCAAACCAGTTTCGCGCAAAGCACGCCGAGACTCGCAAAGACGCAAAATCGGAACCGATCAAGAGAGAACCGGCAGGGCCAATGCAGCCTTTTGCACGCTCTGACGAGCTTGCGGCACATAGCCCTCTGGCAAGTCGCCGTTGTCTGCTCGAAGATACTGCAAGTAGTGCGGCTTCAACCCGGCTATCAGCTCTTTGCGAGTCTTCACTTCGATAGGCTTGCCGGTGTAGATCTTGCCTAACCGGCCCATCATCTTCTCGGACATCGCGCTCGCAAACATCAACAAAGGCCACTTGAAGTTGGGGCCGTTCAGCTTTCTTAGCTTGTACATCCACAGAGCGATCGCGCCGACTCGCCAGGCAGTCGGGGCCCACCAACTGTACTGGCCCGGCCGAAGGTTCATCTTCCAACACTTCATTATCAACTGCCACTGAAGCGGTGAGAGCTGCATCGTCTCCGTAACGCCCGTCTTCATTTCCATCCGCGTGTCGTGCAGCGGCGTGAAGATCGACGGGATGAAGAACGCGAACAAGCCTCGCCGCTCGACTTCGTAGATCAGATCGAGCGTCGCCATCACGTCTTCGTCACTCTCGTCGGGGTTGCCGACGATCAGCGTCATCGCAGGGAACCAGTTATTCTCGTTCAACACGGTCAAGCCTTGAATCACTATGCTGGGCCAGTCTTCGATAGAGAAGGGAACTCCCTTGCTTGGCATGATCTTCTTGGCCATCGAGACCGATCCCGTCTCAAGACCGATCAGCGGCGTCAGCGCTTTCTTCTGCGGATGAGAGCTGAGGTAAGGCAAATGAATCGGGCTCTGGGGCAGCAGCAAGTCGGAGAGCTTCTTGATCAGGAGCGGGTCGACCACTGCCGGCGCAATAGTCGAGTGGCTGAGCACGTGCTGCTCGACGCCCGGCGTGTTGACGATGTCAGAGTAGAGGCCGAGAAGCGCTTCGCGATTGGGAAAGTAGAACGGCGTGTCGGTGTGCACCTGACCCCAGATGAACATGTCTTCGGTGGCGAGCGAGATCAGCTTGTTGCCTTCACGCACGTTGGCGCGAACGGCTTTCATGATCTTGTCTTTTGGAAGATCGATCTGAGGATTCAAGTCTGGAAGACAGAACTGGCAGCGGCGTCCGCAGCCGGTGGTCATCTCGACTACGCCGAAGGTGGTTCGTTTATCGGGGAAGAGAATGCCTTCCCGCGTCGTCGGGTGTTTGACCTCGACTTCTCGCGGCAAAGCTTCGCCGCGAATGGCTTTGCGAAAGAGCTCGAGCGTGTCGAGAGATTCACTGCGGCCTTCGACTACGCAATCGATTCCGAGCTCGTCGTAAAGATCGGTCTGAATGATCTGCCAGCCGCCGGAGCCGCCTACGATAACTTTGAAGTTGTTGCGATGAGGATTCGATTTGATCTGCTGAAACATCAACCGCGCGTAGTGAGAGTTGATAGGCATTTTCGACGAGCCGAAGATCGAAGTGTACACGCCGGCGGCGAAGGTGACTCCGAGCGGGTTGTGAGTAGAGACAGCGACCACGCGCGTGTTTGGTCCGACAAATTTGTGGAGATCGTCGGGGAGACAAGCGGCAATGTCATCGGAATTGAACTCGCGTTGAAGCGAAGCTTCGAGCACGCGCGTGCCCGCGGGCATGTACTTCGCTGAGCCGTCGGTGTTGTATTCGACATCTCGCCACTTCGGGTACTTGCGATTGAGCACGCCTTCCATCCAAATCGGCATCGAAGCCATCCCCATCTGAATGAAGTAGCCCGCGTGGTCGATTGTTTCCGTTAGGGGCGCCGTTAGGACTATCAGCTTGCCGCCATCGGCCGGGGCATCGAGCGCGGCCCCGACTGGAGCCTGATGCAGATCGCCGTTCGACTTTGCCTTAGCTGAGTTATTCCCGTTCGGATGCACGTGCGTGTAGCCCATCGTTCCCCCTTGTTTGTACCTGTCTTTGCCGGCTGTCGTGACACAAACGCCGGAATTGTATGAAGGGCCTTATTCTATACGAAAGCGCTTACGCCTGACTACTGGAAAGCGGGCCGCACGGGCTTGCCACCTCGCCGAGGTGGCAAGAAAGCATCCGCCACGTCAACACGCTATTCAAGCACTAATCACTATTTGGTCTGCTTTCGTGACAATGCCGCGCGTGGTATACGTAAGAGACAAAACAAACTGGAGAAACCTATGAAAGCCATTCGAGTACAAGAGTTCGGCGGACCTGACGTGTTGCAGCTTGAGGACGTCCCTGATCTGACCCCGGGCGCCGGGCAGGTCGTGGTGCGCGTTCGTGCGATCGGCGTCAACCCGGTGGACACTTACATAAGATCGGGCTTGTATCCGATGAAGCCCAGCCTGCCATACACGCCCGGAATGGATGCCGCAGGTATCGTCGAGTCCACCGGCGAAGGTGTTAAGCAAGTGGCAGCCGGCGATGGCGTGTACGTAGCGGGAACGATCAGCGGGGCTTATGCCCAGCAAGCGTTGTGCTTGGCGACGCAGGTGCACCGCTTGCCATCACACGTTACGTTCGAGCAGGGCGCGGCTATTGGTGTTCCTTACGCGACAGCCTATCGCGCACTCTTTCACCGCGCCGAGGCTCGGCCAGGTGATCTCGTGCTCGTGCACGGCGCGACGGGTGGAGTCGGAATCGCTGCGGTTCAGATAGCGCGCGCTGCTGGAATGACCATCATCGCGACAGGCGGGACGGAGAAGGGGCGCACCAGCGTTGGGCAGCAGGGGGCGCATCACGTCCTCGACCATCACGCGCCAAACTACCTTGATCAACTGCAGGTGTTGAGTGGCGGGAATGGAGTCGATGTGATTCTGGAGATGCTCGCGAATGTGAACCTTGGCAAAGACCTTGGCGTGCTTGCGAAGCATGGTCGCGTTGTGGTGATTGGTAGCCGCGGCCCGGTCGAGATAAACCCGCGCGAGACGATGAGTCGCGATGCGAGCATATTGGGCATGACGCTTCTGAACACTTCTGAACAAGATCAAGCCAGTATTCATGCGGCACTCGTTGCGGGATTGGAGAACGGCTCGCTAAGACCGATTGTCGGGAAGGAGCTACCTTTAGCCGATGCGGCTCGCGCTCACGAAATCGTCCTGCAGCCGGGAGCGTTTGGAAAGATAGTGTTGATCCCGTGACTTATGCGTGATGTGTGAGATTCTTTGATAAGGATCTCACCGAGGGATTGATAGGTCAGGAAGGGTGGCTTGCCCCCGCTCCCTGGTCCTACAAGGTTGAAGAAAAGGCGGGGGCAAGCCACCCTTCCTGACCTATCATTCTTGCGATGTCGCTTTCGACTTCCGGCATGCTGAATCACGTAATACCTCTTACTCTACCCAATCGGCGATAAACACGTTCGTGTCGCCTTGAACCTTGTCATTGCGATTAGACGCGAATACCAGCTTCTTGCCGTCCGGACTAAACATTGGGAAGCCATCGAAGGTCGGGTTGTAAGTGATGCGTTCAAGCCCGGTGCCGTCGACGTTAATCATGTACAGGTCAAAATCGCGTCCCTTTGGATCCGCCATGTTCGAAGCGAAGATGATTCGCTTGCCATCAGGAAAAAAGTAAGGAGCAAAGTTGGCTTTACCGTTGTCGGTTACCTGACGCTTGCCGGTGCCATCGGCCTTCATCATCCAGATCTCCAGCGTAGTCGGTCGAATCAAACTCTGCTTCAAAAGAGCCTGATAGTCGGCGATGTCTTTTTCGTTCTTCGGATGATAGGCGCGGAATACGATCCACTGGCTGTCGTATGACCAGAACGGGCCTCCGTCGTAACCGATTTCATTTGTAAGCCGCTTCACATTCTTTCCATCGAGATCCATTGTGTAGATGTCGAGATCACCGTCGCGCACCGAAGTAAACGCGATCTTCTTTCCGTTTGGAGAAATGACGGACTCCGCATCGTACCCGGGTGTTTTTGTGATCTGCTTCACGTCAGAGCCGTCGGGCTTGGCGCTGAAGATGTCGTAGCCCGGATAGATCGCCCACACATATCCTTTCGAGAAGTCGGGCTTCGGCGGACAGTCGGGGCTTGCGAGGTGCGTTGATGAATACGTGATTCGTCTGCCGTTCTGATAGAAATACGAGCAAGTCGTGCGGCCCTTGCCGGTCGAAACCAGTCGCACATCCGAGCCGTCAATGTTCATCGTGTAGATCTGATCGCAATCCCGCCCGTCGCGCGTTGATTGAAAGATCAGCTTCTTTCCGTCCGCCGAGAAATAGGCTTCGGCATTTTCGCCACCGTCGCTCAGTTGGCGAATATTGCGAAGGTGCTTCTCCTGAGGCAAACGGAGAGGATCATCGGCGATGGATATGGAGTGTCCTGAAGCTAGAACCAGGACTCCCAGGGTGACAACCAGGACTACAAGTGCACGTTTCATTCTTTCCTCCAAAGAAAGGTGTCTGACAAACCTCAGTTTGTCGCAAATTCCTCAAACGACCGTGCCGGCTCAACGACAAACTGAAGTCTGTCGGACAAGCCCCACTGCAACCTTGATAGCTTCAACCAAACTGCGATGATCTGCAACTCCCTGCCCTGCTATGTCGAAAGCCGTGCCGTGATCGACCGATGTTCGAATGATCGGCAGCCCGAGAGTAACGTTCACCGCCTGGCCGAAAGCCAGACATTTTACCGCCACTAGTCCTTGATCATGATAGCAGGCGGCTACCGCGTCGAACTCACCTTTCCACGCGCGCAGGAAGAGAGTATCGGCAGGGAAGGGACCCGTCACGTCAATGTCTTTGCTGCGGCACTCTTCGATCGCGGGCTCGATCTGGCGAGCCTCTTCTGAGCCAAACAACCCGTGTTCGCCGGCGTGAGGATTGAGTCCAGCCACGGCGATCCGAGGCCTCGCGACTCCAAATCTTCGCAGCTCGTGATCGGCCAACTCGATTGCTCTTGCGACCCGCTCTGTTGTGATTGCTTTGATTGCATCGGCGAGGCTGCAATGAACGGTCAACAGAAAGACTCGGAGATTTCCCGCAACGAAACACATCAGCGATTGTGATGCGCCGCACAAAGCGGTCAGCATTTCGGTGTGACCCGGAAACGGCGAGCCGGCGAGCTTGAGGGATTCTTTGTTGATGGGGGCCGTTGTCATCGCGTCCAGCTTTCCGGCGAGGCAGAGCCGCACGCAAGCCTCGATTGCGGCTATGGCCGCGCGCCCTGAAGCCGCCGACAAAGCTCCCCATTTCACCCTTTCATTAACACAGTTCGTATCCATGACTATGGGGATTACGGGGATGATCGGAGTATCGAGGCGGGCGAGATCGAAATCGCTTTCGTGTCTTATCTGGAAATTCGAGACCAGACCAAGCTCACGCGCTTGCCTGCTTAGCTCGGCCGCATCGCCTACGACTACCGGTATGCAAAGCGCGCGGAGTTCCGCGTCGGCAACAGCCTTCAAGACAATCTCGGGTCCGATGCCAGAAGGGTCTCCGATAGTGATTCCGATGCGCGGTTTGTCGGGACTAACAGATGCTGGATTCACTGGGTCCATCATCGCGAGGTGGGGAGCGGCGGCGTCGTCGCCGGGTTACTCGTCCGGAGAGTCCTCGCCGTGGTCCCCGTCGTGGTCCCGGTCATGATCCCCGTCATGATTTTGGCTGCGGTCCCCGCCGTCATCATCGCGGGTGCCATCGCCGTTTTCAGCATCTTCGAGCTTGAACAAGTATTTGATGTTGTGTTTCAGCACGAGCAGATTAGGTCCGTCAGTTCGATGAAGCTTAATACAGCCACGGTCGTACCACTCGATGCTGCCTCGCAGCTCTTCGCCGTCTTGAAGCACGATGACCATCGGGGTCCTGTTATCCATCTGTTTCTTGTAATAAAAGCTCTCGGCATGAGTCTGTTCCGGGGGCACACGCTTGCGATTCGGATCGTTCTGATTCCGGCGATGCTGAGGCTCGCGATCCCCTCGCTCGCGCACTTCGGCAAGTGTCGGTCTTATTAGCTTCCTATTCACAGCACATCCTCCAGTCGATGAATAAATTCCCAAACGGTTATTGAGCGCCGCACGCGCTCCTGGCTGTTTCGATCGGGACTAAAGCGCAGAGCCGAATACAATCGTTTCAATAAGGTTTCGGCGCTAATTCCCCGGTAGTTTTCCAGCTAGAATGTCGCGGGTGATTGTCCACCGTTCAGAATGGTGTGATAGTAGCCAATCGGAAACGAAAACGCAAGCGGACCGATAAGTAAAAAGGAAAAAGGCAAAAGGAAAAAAGTGAGTCCCCTAAACGGTAAAGGTGCAGCTCGAGACTTTTCCTTTTGCCTCCCCCTTTTTACTTCTAAGTGCCCATCTGGTGTAGAATATGCTCATCCGGCTTGAATGCCGGCCAGTGGAGGAAAGAACCATCAGCAATATCGAAGGGAACCTGCAAGGACTAAAGCCCAATCAAATTCGCCGTCTGGAAAAGTTGTATCAGAGGCGTATCCCGCCACGGCAAATCGTCACCCAGGAGTTTGCGCGGCAACTTTCGGAAGCTTCGCACGAGATTCATCGTCAGGTAGGAGTGCTGGTCAATCGTAACGGCTACGTTGAGCACGTGGTCGTCGGCAACGCTCGCAGCATCGTGCTTCCCGACTTGAAACGCGTGCGTATGGGTGCCGAGAGGTTTCGCGGTCTGCGCTGCCTTCACACCCATCTGGCGGGCGAGGGACTGACACAAGACGACTTGACTGATCTTGCGCTGCTCAGGCTCGACCTGATGGCTGCGATTGATGTTCGCAGTGATGGAATGCCGGGCGTGGTTCGAGCAGCACATCTGTTGCCGGCTAACGGTCAAGGTTCGCGACAAGTCCCAAGTGAGGTTGATGCAGCGTTGGACGCGGCTGAACCGCTGGAGATGTGGGTATTTCTCGAGCCGCAAGTGCCCAGTCAGATCGACACTGACTTTATTGACTTGATCGAGTCGCTTGAAGAAGAGCTGGCTCGCGCGCGTCACGTTCGGAACCCTCGCGATCATCGTGACCGAGCTATTCTAGTTGGTGTGACGACGGGAAGCGCCGCTTCCGTGCAGGAATCGCTCGAAGAACTTCGTGAGCTTGCGCGTTCGGCGGGTGTGGTAGTGCTCGATTCAATAATTCAGCGGAGGCAAAAGCTTGATCCTCGTTCGCTGGTTGGCCGTGGCAAACTCGACGAGCTGATAATTCGCAGTCTTCAACTCGGGGCCGACGTAATAATCTTCGATCAGAATCTTTCACCCACGCAGGTGCGCGCGATCAACGAAGCAACCGATCTGAAAATCATCGATCGCACTCAGTTGATACTCGACATCTTTGCCCAGCGAGCGCAAAGCCGCGAAGGAAAGATTCAGGTGGAGCTCGCGCAATTGAAATACATGTTGCCGCGATTGACCGGTTCCGGCATCGAGATGTCGCGGTTGATGGGTGGAATTGGCGGGCGAGGTCCCGGCGAGACAAAGCTTGAAGTCGATCGGCGTCGCGTGCGCGATCGAATACACCTTCTCGAAAAGCAAATCGAGCAGATCCGCACGAGCCGCCGGATTCAGCGCACGCGGCGAATGCGCCGCGATCTTCCGATAATTTCAATCGTTGGTTACACGAATGCAGGCAAGTCGACCCTGCTGAACGCTCTGACTACATCGACAGTTGCGGCTGAAGACCGGATGTTCGCAACGCTGGACCCGACTAGTCGGCGTTTACGGCTGCCGCGCGATCAAGAGGTCATCATTAACGACACAGTCGGGTTCATCCGCGATCTTCCGCCGGACCTCATAACAGCGTTTCGAGCGACGTTGGAAGAAATGGAAGGCTCGGATGTGTTGATTCATCTGGTTGACGCGAGCAGCGCGCAATTCGAGAGTCACATCGCTTCGGTCGAGAAGATACTCGCCGATCTGAATCTATCTGGGATTCCGCGATTGCTCGTCTTCAACAAGTCTGATTTACTGAGCGAGGGCGAGGTTTCAAACCTCAGACACGCATTCTCCGCTGCAATGATCTCGGCGTTGAACGCCAGTACGCTCGTGCCGATGATCGAGCGGGTGGGTGATATGCTTGCAAACGCAATTGCGGATCGGAAGGTGAATCACGAACGCCGGCCCGCAATCACGACAACGTAACTCTTATCGACGGCAAGGAGAATTGTATGAGCGGTCTCTATGACAAGGGCGCAGCGACTGATGAACGCGAACAGTTTCGTCAGGAGTTCACGACGCAGCAGAATCAGCTTGAGCAGCAGCGGCGTTCGCGCTCGAGATGGGTAATCGGAAGCCTCGTAGGCGTGCTTCTATTGTTACTGATTGTGGGCGGCTCGGCGTGTGGGACTTACAACACCCTGATCGCGAAACAACAACAAGTCAAGAACGGACTCTCAAATGTCGATGTCCAACTCCAGCGGCGAGCCGATTTGATTCCCAATCTGGTGAACACCGTGAAGGGCTACACCAAGCACGAAGAAACTGTCTTTGGCGAGATTGCCCAGGCACGATCGAGGTTGCTCGGGGCGCAAACTGTTGACGAAAAATCCGAGGCAAACGCGCAGCTCACCGGCACGCTTGGCCGATTGCTTGCTCTCCAAGAGAACTATCCGAACCTGAAAGCCGATCAACAATTCCTCAGACTTGAAGACGACCTGTCGGGCACCGAGAACCGTATCAGCGTCGCGCGTCGCGACTACAATCAGTCTGTGCTGGACTACAACACGTCGCGCCAGCGATTCCCGACTGTGATAATGGCGAACCTATTCGGCTTTCAAAACGAGCCGGAATTCAAAGCGGATGTCGGCGCGCGCGAGGTTCCAAAAGTAGATTTCACTAAGTAGGTGATCATTTCACTGCGTGCAGAAAAGAATGGCCCGATCCGTTCATCCCCGATGGGCCCTCAGTGAAGTTTTGAATGACCGAACAGCCGTTGTCATGTTATCGTAATGGCAGATTGATCAGCGTTCGACTTCCTGGGTAGCGGCTGATGGCCGTGACATCAACATAAGGGAGTAGTATCAAACGCTATGAACGACGAAATGACCACCAAACCCACGATGGAAACCCTTCTTGCCAGGATGAACGAATGGGGCGCGAACCTCACAGGTGAGTTGGCGGAGATCAAAGCCGGCCAGGAAGAGTTGCGACAAAGTGTCAATGAGCTGCGCACCGGCCAGGAAGATTTGCGCAAGGGGCAGGAGGATTTGCGTAAGGGCCAGGAAGAACTCCGAACTGATATGAACTCGGGTCTTCACCGCGTCAAGCGCCAGATACAGACTCTGAACGATAACATTCTCGAAGTGCAGGCCGAGATTCGCGAGTTGAACGTTCAAGTCGAGAAACTGGAGTCTGAATCGCTGGCTGCGAAGTGAGATACACCTTCGTTGTAATCCACACCAGCAAAGAATAGTGCGATCGCCATATGTCGATACTCGTCGAGAAGAATGGGCCGATTACGACGGTGATTCTAAGCCGGCCTGAGGTTCGCAACGCGGTTGATCGCGCTACGGCCGGAGCGCTCGCGGAGGCGTTCCGCGAATTTGATCGAGACGACGAAGCGCGTGTTGGAGTTTTGTTCGGCGACAACGGGACCTTCTGCGCGGGCGCCGACCTAAAAGCGATTGCCGCCGGTAATCACAATCGCACTGAAACTACAGGCGATGGACCGATGGGACCTTCGCGAATGCTCCTGAGCAAACCGGTCATAGCTGCGATCTCGGGTTATGCGGTTGCAGGCGGACTTGAGCTTGCTCTGTGGTGCGACCTTCGTGTGATGGAAGAAGACGCGGTGCTTGGAGTGTTCTGCCGCCGCTGGGGAATCCCGCTGATCGATGGCGGAACTGTTCGCTTGCCCAGGCTGATCGGGCTGAGTCGCGCGCTCGATTTGATTTTGACCGGCCGACCCGTTGATGCTCAAGAAGCCCTGAGCATTGGGCTGGTGAATCGTGTAGTGCGGAAGGGAGCTGCCAGAGAAGCTGCTGAAGAGCTTGCTCGCGAGATCGCGGAGTTCCCGCAAGTCTGCATGCGAGGTGACAGGATGTCAGCTTACCAGCAGTTTGATCTGAGCTTTAAAGAAGCGATGGCAAACGAATTCAAGCACGGTCTCTCGGCTTTGAAGGAAGAGACTTCAGCGGGCGCGCAGCGATTCTCCGGTGGCGCCGGCCGGCACGGGACCTTCGATCAATCAGTACCGTAGGTTGTCTAACCTGCGGATGATCCTCGGCAAACCACAGTAGGTTAGACTACCTGCTCTACATCAGCGTCTCACAGCGCTTCATTCAACGATCCTGTCCGATAGCCTTCAAGGTCGAGCGTGACATACTTGAATCCGAGAGCCTTCAGCTCTTCGAATATTCGTCGAGCCATCTCAGGATCGAGCGCGCGCGGCATCTCCTCTTGAGCAATTTCGATGCGAGCTACGTCGCCGTGATGCCGCACCCGTACCTGGCGAAAGCCCAATTGTTTCAACGCGATTTCTGCCTTGTCGACCATTGAAAGTTTCTCGATCGTGACCATCTGTCCGTAAGGCACTCGCGAAGACAGGCAGGCGGACGCGGGTTCGTTCCAGGTGGGCAAACCAGCGTTGCGCGACATCTCGCGAATTTCTGCCTTGGTCATGCCGCAGTCCAGCAGCGGCGAGCGCACACCCTTCTCGCGCGCGGCCTGTCTCCCCGGCCTGTAGTCCCCGATGTCATCGGCGTTCGTGCCGTCGCAGATAACAGCGAATCCCCGATCGCGCCCCAGTTCGACGAGCTTGGTGTAGAGCTCCGTCTTGCAATAGTAACATCGGTTCGGAGGATTGCTGGTGTAATGGAAATCATCAAACTCTTCGGTAAGTATGATGTCGTGCTTGATACCAAATGTTTGCGTGATCTGATCGGCTAACTCGCGTTGAAACGTCGGATACGATGCGCTGTCGCCGGTCACCGCGAGCGCTCGATCGCCAAGCTCCTCGCGCGCGATATATGCGAGGTAAGCGCTGTCAACACCGCCCGAAAACGCGACTATCACCGAGCCGAAACTTCGGATGAGCTCTCTCAGGTTCCGTTCTTTCTCTTCGGCGTGATCCGATGATATTGCTTCGACAGACAGTTCGGTTTGAGCAATCACTCGTCAATGGTACAGGGCGGGTAAGCCGCCAGCAAACGGACCTCTCAACGCTGCGGCCAGAAAGGGAAGCGGCGAAGCGCAACCACCGGTTGCGCAGTCTAAGTTCAGCCGGCCTTTTTCTTGGGCTGATGCGAGGCAATGTAGTCGTGTGCAAACGTCTTCAGCGAAGGGCTAGTCAAGCCGATCTGTGTTGCCTCAGACACAGCTTTGTCGTCCGGCCATCCTTGCTCGACAGCTCGGTAGATCATCCAGAATGCGCCGACGCGATTGCCGCTGCCGCAATGAATGAACATCGGTTGATTGTCCGTGTTCTTGACGATCTTGAGGAACTCGTCAACCTGTTCAACCTTGGGCGCGCCTGAATCGACCGGGATGCTAACGTAGCGCATTCCTGATTTCTCTACCGCCTCTCGCTCGCGTCCGAGATCCACACCTTCAGAAGCCGTGCGAAGGTTCAGCACTACACGATAGCCGTTTGCCGCGAGCTTAGGGAAGGCAGCATCGGTTGGCTGACCTCCGGTAGCAAACCGGTCATCCAGACACATAATGCGCGGAACGTCGTCTCTCAGTGACTGCTGAATCTTGTCCAGCTTCTCCAGTTGCTGCACGGGGTTTGACTTTGCTGAAGAAAGTAGTGAAAGCAACGCCACAGTTGCGATCAATAGGATGACATTCTTCATTTGGCGCCTTTCACATCAAGCACCTGGGAACTTGTCTTGGATACGCTTGCCGCAAACGCGTATTCCGTCAGCGCACTGGTGGTTTGAAGGTCGGATGTGACTTTCGCTAAAGCATCTCCCAGATCAGCAATGATATCGGCCGGAGTTTCAAGTCCGATGCTCAAGCGGATACCGCCCGGATCGATCCCGGCCTTCACCTGTGCAGCGACCGGAATGGCGGCGTGAGTCATCGAAGCGGGATGCTCGATGAGCGTTCTGATCTGGCCGAGCGAAACGGCCAGTGTCACCGCAAGCGACTTGTCCGCGAGATGGTCCATCATCTTTCGCCCCGATTCGAGCGCTTCCTCCGGGCTCCCTTTCAGCACGAAGTAGACTACTGTCCCAGGCGTGAAGTTTCCTTCGACATCGACCATCTGCTTGTGAGCAAGCGCGCGCTGCGGATGACTGAGTAAGCCGGGATACACAACCTTCTCGACTGCTGCGTGGCCCTCTAAGAACTTCGCTACCTGGAGCGCGGTCTCGATCTGCTGCCGCGATCTTAAGGCGAGAGTGGGTAAGCCGTAGACCAGTGTCTGCCACGCGGCTTTCGGATTCAACGAGGCGCCGAAGTCTTTGCGGAAAAGAAGCACATCCGGCTCGAGAAGTTGCGGCCCGATCCATACGCCGCCCATATCGACTCCGAAACCGCCGATGTTCTTGGTAAGCGACTGGCAAACAACGTCCGCACCCAACGTAAGCGGGCGCTGGCAGAACGGAGTCGCGAATGTGTTGTCGACGACGATAAAGATCTTTCGTCTTGCGCCGCGTGTCGCATTTACCTTGTCGACGACGCGCCGTATCGCAGCGATCTCGATCAACTCGAGCGTGGGGTTGGTTGGCGTTTCGAAATAAACAACCATCACGTCACGAGTCAGCAACGACTCGAGTTGGTCCACGTCGGTAAGGTCGGCCATCTTAGTTTGGACTCCGAACCTGGGCATCCAATTCGTCAGCAGGGAATAAGTGCAGCCGTAAATAGTTCGATGCGTAAGGATCGTGTCACCGGCTTTTACCAGAACTCCGAGCGCCGCGCTGATCGCAGCCATCCCCGTAGCGAAACAGACCGCGCACTCACCCTCTTCCGCCGTCGCCAGGTTGTCTTCGAGCATCGAGCGGGAGGGTTCATCGAGCCTGTCGTAGATGTAGATTGGCGCGTGAGTATGTCGGTTGAATTCCGGATTGGCGAATTCCTGGAAGCCTTCGGCTCCACGCTCGGCGCTCTCAAGGCGATACGCCGCCGTAGCGGTTACAGGTGGAACGATGTGGTCTTTGTAGTTCCAATGAACTGAGTGAAACTCTCCGTGAATCAGACGGGTTTCTTTGTGGTACTCGCGTCCGTGCTTCTTGTTCCTTCTCATCGCACACGTCCTCCTTTTGCACTCTCTGCACCGGACTCAGTATGAAAACTTGACGCTGGTAAGACTATGACCGTCGTCACCAGAGGCAGTGACGGCGGTCACAGCGATATGTTCTTACCTCCTCTTGAGCCAGGAGCCTGTCGGAATAACCAGGCGCTTTTTCGTAGTAACGAAATATTTCGTTCTGATTGTTGAGAAACTGCAACTTCATACCACAAGGTTGCGGGTCTCGCCTGCGTGGGAACTTATGAATTCGTTACTACGAAGGATTATTCCGACAGGCTCCTGGTATCGGTCTGATATAATCCGCGAGAGCGAGGCCGTTCACCGATGCCATTGCATAAGACCGAAGCCTTCGTGTTGCGCACATATGCGCTAAAAGAAGCCGACAAGATTTGCGTGTTCCTGACCAAGGACCAGGGAAAAGTGCGCGGCGTCGCTCACGGCGCGAGAAAGATCAGGAGCCGCTTTGGCTCTGCGCTCGAGCCGTTCACTGAAGTGACGCTGGGTTACTTCCAAAAGGAAGGACGCGACCTTGTCAGCATTTCTACGTGCGACATCCTGCGGTCGCACTTCGAACGCGGCGCGCGTGATGTCGAAACGGCGAGCGCGTTCTCTTATATGGCGGAACTGCTTACTGAGTTTTTGCCCGAGCACGAAGCTAATGAGCGTCTCTATAGGCTCGTAGTGGCGACACTCGAAGCAATCGAAGATCAGGTCGACCTTTCACAGACTTTGAGATACTTCGAGGCGTGGTTGCTCAGGCTCGTCGGATTTTTTCCCGATACGTCGCATTGCGCGGTGTGCGATTCCAGGATATCTGATGACGAATCTGTCTTCCTTGCCAATGAGGGTGCGCCCCGTTGCGCAGCGTGCGGCGGAGGGAAGGGGTTTTCAGTGGACGCCGAGCTACGTAGCGTCATTGACGAGATGTTCCGCGTTCATCCGACAACGTTTGCGCGCAAGCGCGTCAGACCCGATCACATCTCGAAGATCGGAGAGATAAACTACCAGATCATCCGCCACGCACTCGAGCGCGATCTTCGATCTAGATCCTTGCTCAAACAACTCAGCACGGCGTAAGAAAAGCGCTGGCCAAGATCGTAGAGCAGGGGAAGGACAGGTCGGGAAGGGTGGCTTGGCCCCGCTGCTTTCATTGGCGAGCTGGCCGGGCGGGGCAAGCCTTCCCGACTTGTGATTCTCACCATTTCTAAACTGCGGACGAAGATACTACGCTGAGATAACTTCTCAGGAAAACAAGGAGTTGCTGACCTGCTACGCGGATCTGACGGATTCACGCGGAATCAAATCCGAGCAAGCGCGTCAACCAGATTGTCGATCGCGCTTTTGCGTGTTGTTTCAGTCACACACACCAGCAGTGAGTCTCGCATCTCGGGATAATAGCGTCCGAGCGCAACGCCGCCGATCATTTTCTGTTCGAGCAGCCGCTCCGTCACTTGATCCGCGGGCCGCGGAGTGCGCACTACAAACTCGTTGAAGAATGGGGAGGCGAACTGCAAATCAAATCCGTCGAGCCTGCTGATCCGCGATGCCGCATAGTGCGCCTTCTGCAGATTCTGCCGCGCAACTTCCTGCACGCCGCGCTTGCCCATCGTTGCGAGATAGACCGTCGCCATCAAGGCGAACAATCCCTGGTTTGTGCAAATATTTGAAGTCGCTTTCTCGCGCCGAATATGCTGCTCGCGTGTCGACAGCGTGAGCACGTAACCGCGCCGCCCTTGTTCATCGTAAGCTTCGCCGACCAACCTGCCGGGCATCTGACGCACGTGCTTTTCCAGGGTGGCGAACATTCCGCAGTATGGCCCGCCATAGCTCAGCGGTATCCCGAACGATTGAGTCTCGCCGGCGACTATGTCAGCTCCGCAAGCGCCGGGCGGTTTCAGGACGCCAAAGCTCATTGGCTCGGTGACGGCAACGATGAACAGCGCGCCCGCTTCGTGCGCTACGTCCGCGAGCTTCTGAAGGTCCTCGATCGATCCAAAAAAGTTTGGCGATTGCACTACAAGAGCAGCAGTGCTGTTATCGATGCCGAGTGAGCCAGGGTCCAGCGTTGCCGCCTCGCTGTGAGCAGCTATGTCGATCTTCAAGCCGAGGTTCTTCGTGTAAGCAGAGATGACTTCGCGATAATGAGGGTGCAGCGTGCCGGCGATGACGAACCTGTTTCGGCGAGTCACGCGGTGCGCCATCAGCACCGCTTCGGCCGCAGCGGTTGAGCCGTCGTAAAGCGATGCGTTAGCGACCTCCATTCCCGTGAGCTGGCAAATCATCGTCTGAAACTCGAAGGTGTATTGCAGCGTCCCCTGGCTCAGCTCCGGTTGGTACGGCGTATAAGCGGTGAAGAATTCCGCGCGCGAGATCAACGAGTCGATGATGACCGGTATGAAGTGCGAGTAAGCTCCCGCTCCCAGGAAAGAGTGGTAGTCGGTACCGTTTCTCGAAGCCAGCGCTCGAAAGTATTCGAGCAGCTCAGGCTCGCTCACGGGATCGCCGACACCGATGGGCTCTTTGAGTCTTAGCTGTTCGGGAATTTGATCGAAGAGATCTTCGATGCGCTCTACTCCGATGTTCGCCAGCATCGCGTGGCGCTCATCGGGCGAGTTCGGAATATATCTCATTGGCGATTACTCCGCCGCCTCTTCCTTGATGTAGTCGTCGTACTCGATGGAAGTCAAAAGGGCGTCGACCTGCGCGGGGTTGTCGATCTTGATGCGTATCATCCAGCCATCGCCGTAGGGATCTTCGTTGACTAGCTCGGGCGAATCATTGAGGGTTTCGTTGACCTCGATAACCGTGCCACTGACAGGCATGTAAATCTCGCTGACTGCCTTCACGCTTTCGACCGAGCCAAACGGCTCGGAAGATTCGAACTTGTCGCCAACCTTCGGTAGCTCGACATACACGACATCGCCAAGCTGGTCTTGTGCGTGGGCGGTGATACCTACCGTCGCCTCGTTGACCTTCACGCGGACCCACTCGTGGTCTTTGGTATAGCTAAGATCTTCTGGTGTGTCTGCCATCTTCTTTTGTCTCCATTGCGGGTTCTGGCTGTGAAGTTTCGGCCGGGACCCGATCAGCATCAATCAAATTGTCTTGCGCGCTTATAGAAGGGTGTCTGGACTATGCGCGCAGGAACGTGACGACTGCGCACCGCTACAAAGAATTCTGTTCCTATTGCAGCGTGCTCGGTCGGAACATAAGCGAGTCCGATGTTCTTTTTCAGGAAAGGCGCCGGACTCCCTGATGTGACAGAGCCAACCTCGCGGCCGTCGATTACAACGGGATAACCATCGCGAGCAGGAGCGCGGTCCAGCACTTCAAAGCCCACGAGCTTGCGTTTCAACCCGCTCTCCTTTTGGCGCACCAGTGCGTCACGTCCGATGAAGTCTCTCTTAGTGAGCTTTACCACCCAGCCCAGCCCCGCTTCAAGCGGTGTTGTCGTTTGATCCATATCGTGACCGTAAAGACGGTACGCGGCTTCGAGCCTCAACGTGTTCCGCGCGGCAAGCCCGCAAGGTATGAGTCCCTGGTCCTGGCCGATGATGAGCAACCGGTTCCATAAGTGGCGAGCGTCACCCGGCTCGCACAATATCTCGAAGCCGTCCTCGCCGGTGTAGCCAGTTCGCGACACGCGGCAATCGAGCCGGTCCACGAACACGCGTTGCGACCAATAGTAGGGGATTCGGTCGAGCATGTGATCTGTCAGTTCTTGTAGGATTCGCTCCGCCCGAGGTCCCTGGATCGCGAGCAGCGCGAATGCGGCGCTGGTGTTATGCACTTCAGCATTCAAACCGGCGGCGTGACTCTTGATCCACTCGAAGTCCGCATCTGTGCCGCCGGCATTGACGACTAGAATGAAATACTCGCGGTTGATTCGATAGACCAACAGGTCGTCGAGCACTCCACCTTCTTCAATGAGCATCGTCGAATACTGGACTTGATTGTCCTGAAGCTTCGACGCATCGTTGGTGCTTATACGCTGGACAAGGGCCAGCGCGTCGGCGCCACGTATCTCGATCTCGCCCATGTGCGAAACATCGAATAAACCGGCGGCCTCGCGCACGGCCATGTGCTCCTGAACGTGCCCCGAGTATTGAACCGGCATCTCCCAGCCGGCGAATTCAACCATCCGAGCGCCAATTGAGACGTGGGCTTCATAGAGCGGTGTGTGCTTGAGCATCGGAGTTATGATCGCCTCTACTGCGAAATTGACTAATTGATTCCAGCAGTATCGAGATTAACGAGACTCAAGAGAAGTCGCAAGCTACCACGCGAGGAATTTTTCAGTCAAGGTTTGCACCCGACCAGAACCGGAACCGTCGTTCGTGTGGTGAACGCGCCGGTTGCTAGCGGGCCTTGCGATATGGGAAACTCTCCCGCGACGCGGAGGATGTCTATGCCGAAGCTGGCTGAACTGGCAGAAATGATCAGAGCCGACTTGATTGGAGATCCCGACGCAAACGCTCGTCGCGCGCGGCCTTTTGAGACAGCTTCGGAAGGAGATGTGACACTCGCTACCAAGTCTGCTTTCATCGAACGGATCGATGAGTCTCGCGCTACGGCTATCGTTGTGTCTGCGCCGATTGCGAATTGCGCTCGGAATCTGCTGATCGCGACAAATCCCAAGCTTGCGTTTGCTCGCGCAATCGAAGTCTTGCACGCGGTCCAGTACAAGCCGATCGGCGTTAGCTCTGATTTGATTGTCGGACCTGGAACGACGCTCGGCAGCGACTTATCGATTCATCCGCGCGTCACGATCGGGCGAGGCGTGGTGATATCAGATCGGGTTAGTTTGTATCCCGGCGTGGTAATCGGCGACCGGTGCAGCATCGGCGCTGACACGGTCATCCACGCCAATGTGTCGATCTATCATGACTGCGAAATAGCAAGCCGCGTTGTAGTTCACTCGGGAACAGTAATAGGCGCGGACGGGTTTAGCTTTGTGCCGGACGAGGAAGGTCATCAAGTGAAGCTGCTGCATCTTGGCCGCGTGCGCATTGAAGACGACTGCGAGATTGGAGCCAACTGCGCGATTGATCGAGGTGGGTTCGGTGACACAGTCCTGAGACGCGGCGTAAAGCTCGACAATCTCATTCAAATCGGGCACAACTGCGATGTGGGTGAAGACACAGTCATAGCGGCGCTGGCGGGGTTCTCGGGCGGCACTCGAGTCGGCCGGCGCTGCGTGATCGCGGGGCAGGTCGGAACGAATCAGCACGTCACGATTGGCGACGGGGTTACGATCATCGGGCAGGCGGGCGTTACGAAGAACGTGCCCGACGGGTCGGTGATCGCTGGGATGGGCCAGAGCTATAATTCGTGGCGTCGTTCACAGGTGTTATACTCGAAGCTTCCGGCGATGGCCGAGCGGTTGAGGCAACTTGAGAAAATCGCCCGGGACTCAGTAAGGTCACCCGAAGTCGAAGCCGAATAGCCACTGAGATCGATTCATGGAAACACTACTGGACATTACTCAGATCCAGGCAATCCTGCCTCACCGTTATCCGTTTCTTCTAGTCGATCGGATACTCGAGTACGAGCCGAACAAGCGCGTGGTCGGAATCAAGAACGTCACGCTGAACGAGCCCTTCTTTGCGGGGCACTTTCCAGGCGCGCCGGTCATGCCCGGAGTGCTGATCGTCGAAGCGATGGCCCAGACCGCGGGTGTGATGATGCTTGCAAACATCCCGGATCGCGAGAGCAAGCTGGTCTTCTTCACCGGCATCGACAACGCCAGGTTTCGCCGCCCGGTCGTGCCGGGCGATCAGTTACGTCTCGAGCTGACGGTGTTGAGATTGAGACCCCGCTACATTCGACTACGCGGAGAAGCTTATGTTGATGGGGAACTGGTCGCTGAAGCGGAAATCTCATCCTCTCTGGTCGACCGCAGCATCGTCGAGCGCGGTGATCAAATCAACAACGCCGCGTTCAGCCCCGTCGAGCAATCCTAGGAGACGTCCCCGAAGTGTCCATCCATCCCACAGCAATTGTCAGCTCGAAGGCTGAACTCGGTTCAAACGTTTCTATCGGACCTTATTCGATCATCGGCGACGATGTCATCCTGCATGACGAGGTTCGTGTTGCCAGTCATTGCGTTATCGAAGGCCCCTCAGAGTTCGGCCGCGGATCAGTCTTCTTTCCATTTGTTTCGGCGGGCCAGCCGCCCCAGGACTTGAAATATAGCGGCGAGAGAAGCTGGCTTCGCGCGGGAGAACGCAACACGTTTCGCGAGTTCACGACACTGCATCGCGGCACCGAAGGCGGCGGCAACTTGACCGAGATCGGCTCCGACAATCTTTTCATGGCGCAAGCTCACGTTGCGCACGACTGCCGGATCGGCGACCACGTAATCCTGGCCAACGGAGCCACACTGGCCGGTCACGTGATCGTGGAAGACTATGCGACCATCGGCGCTTATGCGGGAGTGCATCAGTTCTGCAGGGTAGGCAAGCACGCGTTCATCGGGGGGTACTCGGTTGTGGTCAAGGACGCACTTCCTTTTGCTCGCACGGTCGGGAATCATGCGAAGTGCTACGGGCAAAACACGCTCGGACTCCGACGACGCAAATTCAGCGGCGAAGAAATAAGCCGGATCACTCATGCATTTCGTTTGTTGCTCGCAGCGAAATTGAACACGAGCCAGGCGGTTGAAGCGATCAAGCGGGAATTGAGTGGCTTTCCCGAAATTGATTACCTCGTCGAGTTCATCGAGACTTCAGAACGAGGAGTGACGAAGTGACGAAGATACTGGTCCTAACCCACGACGAGGTTGAAGAACTTCTCCCGATTCGCGAGTGCATTCCAGTGATGGCGGAAGCTCTGGCTGAACTCGCTCGAGGCAACGCGTATCAACCATTGCGAATGGTCATCACTCCGCCGGGCGCTGCGGGGGACATGGCGCTGATGCCGTCGTATCGCTCTGGCGAGCGCGCCGCTTACGGAGTCAAGACGGTTTGCTTTTTTCCGGAGAACCCGTCGAAAGGCTTGGACTCGCATCAGGGAAGCGTGATGCTGTTCAGTGCGGAGAGCGGCGAGTTAATGGCGTTGATGAATGCCTCGGCTATCACTGCGATTCGCACCGCTGCGGTCTCGGGCGTGGCGACGCAGCTACTCGCACGAGAGGATGCCGGCGAGCTTGCGATCATCGGAACCGGCGTGCAGGCTCGCACCCACATCGAAGCTATGGCCTGTGCGCGGCCGATCAAGCGCGTGCGAGTTGCGAGTCGGGACTTCAGACACGCGCGGAGTTTTGCCGAGGAGTTTAGCTTGCGCTACTCGTTTCCCATCGAGCCGGTCGACAGCGTCGAAGCTGCAGTCCGCGGCGCCGATTTGATTGTAACCGCGACTACGGCGGCGGAGCCGATCTTGAAGCGCGGGTGGGTTTCAGCGGGCGCGCACTTGAACGTAGTCGGCTCGAGCATCCCTACCACACGCGAGGTGGACAGCGCGACGATCGCCGCTTCGAGCCTGTTTGTTGACCGTCGAGAATCGACGATCAATGAGGGTGGAGATTACTTGTTCGCTTTGCGCGAGGGCGCTATCGGCCCCGATCACATCAAAGCAGAGGTCGGCGAGGTGTTGGTTGGCGCGAAGCCCGGCCGCACTTCGCCGGATGAGATCACTGTGTTTAAGTCGCTCGGCCTGGCGATCGAAGACCTGGCTTCGGCGGATTATCTCTATCGCAAAGCGAAGGAGAATCAGAAGGGAACCTGGGTGGAGTTCTAACTATGCCGTTCTTGGTTATGAGCTTCAAACGTCTTTCTCCTCTCCTTGTCTTAGTCAGCATTGTAGTGCTGGGGGTGATCGCAGGTCTCCTCTGCGGACGATATTCTTACAAGCGTTACGAGCAAGCAGTGATCATAGAATTCACTGAGAGAGGACTCGGTGCGCCTACTGAAGTTGGAGATGCCGCTTTGGGTTACTTTCTGCTTGGTGGCGGTGTTGGTCTTATGGGCGGCCTTGCCGTTGGGATATCGAGTTACGTCGCAATGAAGCGTAGCGGTTCGGAGTCGTATCACGGTTTGAACTTGAGAAGACGTCCACGAACGTGGAATTAGAAGAGTTTCTTTCTATGAAGTACGGGTTGATCGCAGGCAACGGGCGCTTTCCATTTCTCGTGCTACAGCGGGCGCGAGAGAGCGGCGTCGAAATGATTGTCGCCGCCATCAAGGAGGAGACCGCGCCGGAGATCGAATCGCAAGCTGCTCGAGTTGAATGGATGAGCGTAGGTCAGCTCGGCCGCTTGATTCGTTTCTTCAAGCGCGAACAAGTCACTCACGCAATCATGGCGGGCCAGGTTAAGCATCATCAGATTTTCCGGCTGAACGCGTTGCCTGATCTTCGAATGGTCCGTCTTCTGGCTCGGATCTCATCGAAGAATACTGACAGCCTGATTGGAGCGATCGCCGACGAACTTGCGCGCGAAGGCATCACACTCGTCGACTCGACTACGTTTCTCGAGCCGCTTCTTGCATCCCGCGGCGTGCTTACGCGCCGCGCGCCGGCGAAAGAAGAGCTTGCTGATATCGACTATGGTCTCGGCATCGCGCGCGAGATTGCGCGGCTCGACTTAGGTCAAACGATCGCCGTAAAGGATCGCGCGGTGGTTGCGATTGAAGCGATGGAAGGAACCGACGAGGTGATCCTCCGCGCGGGCGAGGTGACTCGCGGCAGACCTTTTGTTGTAGTGAAGGTCGCGAAGCCCAATCAAGACATGCGGTTTGACGTGCCGGTGATTGGCGTCCCTACGATTGAGAACATGAGTCGAGCCGGCGCTACAGCGATTCACGTTACGGCGCAGAAGACGTTGCTGTTTGATAAGGACGAGCTTATCGCTTCGGCTGACAAGAACGGAATCGCAATCGTGGGCGGCTAGTAGCTAAGATTGGGTGGCGCCCATTGGCACCGGCGGCTTCTCACACATATGTCTGGTGGGCGCGGCAGGTTATGTTAGACTGAATCGGCCGCCACGCGGTCACAGGGATGATGGCCAAAGGCAATCCAAACGAATTTGATCCGGACAGCGCAATCATAGACGCTGACTTGTTGGTGAAGTATCGAATGGTGACTCGGGCAGTCGAAACGCTCGAGCGCGCAATCGATGCAGCGCCGCGGCACATCGGATTGCGAGAGAAGCTCCGCGAGATCCTGATCGAGGCGGGGCGGCGCGACCAGGCCGCGCAACACTGCCTGGCGCTGGCAAGCCTTCACGTCGCGGCGGGAGATGTCGAGCGCGCTAATGAAAGACTGCTCGAAGCAAAGCGCCTTGATCCCAGGGTCTCGGTCACCGGGCAATTGCGCGATGTGCGAGAAACCAGTTCGGTTCCGCAGCGTCCCAAGAAGATACTCTCGGGTAATCTTGCCGACATAAATCTCTTCGACATCATTCAGATCCTCGAGAACAATCGTCTTACTGGAGTGCTCGAGGTAACCTCATCCGCGGTGTCGGGTGAAATTCATTTCGACGAGGGCCTTGTTGTTGGAGCGAAATCAGGAATGGATTTTGGCAGGAAGGCGCTGAGCCTGTTTGCCGGAGCCGCCGACGGCAGCTTCGAATTTGAGAAGACCAGCGAAGCTTATGACCGGTCGATCAAAACGACCAGCAATACCGCACTCATACTCGACATGCTCCGAATCAAGGACGAAGAAGATCACGGCCTCGGCAAGCTCGACACCCTGCAATAATGTAGGAGCGGCCCTCGGTCCGAGGACCCCATATATTTCTTTTACGGCTTCGGGGGAGCTTTCGGCGCGGCCGTTGTGACAGGATTAGCCTTGTTATATGCGTTGACGAAATCCTGGGTTACGTCCGTGCGCGGATCAAACCAGACAACCATGCCCGACTGCACCGCGTTTGCAATGTCTACCAGCACGACGATGCCGTGCTTTGCGGTATAGTCCTCAGCAAACTTAGTGAGCTTCCCGGTTATCGGCTCAAAGGCCTTGTCCCGCGCCCTGCCTCCCTCGGCCTGGAGGTCCTCGCCCTTGCGCTGATAATCGCGTTTCATGCTCTCGAGGTTTTCGGTCATCTCCGCGACTCTTGCTGGAGTCAACACGCCGCTCTGCGACTTGATCGTCGTTTCGAGTGCGTTGATCTTGTCGGCGAGACTCTGCACTTCTTTCACGCGCGGCTCGAACTGCCGATTCAGAGCTTCGACCTTCGCCTTGAACTCTTCTACCTGGTCCTGAAAGATCGCGGTATTGATTACAGCTATCTTGCCTTTCGGAAGCGTTGGGGGAACGGCCGCCGGTTTTGATGGGTTCGCGGCAGGCTGTTGGGCCAACACCGAAACGCTGAGCGCTAACAATGCGAGCGGTGCGATTTGAAACTTAAGTAACTTCATTCGATAAGACTCCTTTTCTCGCATCATCAGGGCTTCTTGGCGGGAGGCGGCGTTGCGGGAGGCGCGCCGGGGACGGGATTTGCCTTGTTGTATTCGCCGATGAAGTCTTCAGTAATGTCAGTGCCTGGATTCCAGTAAGCAAGCGACCCGGACTGAGCGGCACCGGCAAGATTAATCACCAGGATGATACCGCGTTGAGACGCGTAATTATTAAGGAACTGATATAGCTTGTCGCGGACGGGTTTGGTCGCGGTATCGATCGTGCGGTCGTATTCTGCCTTGAGGTCTTCAAAATCTCGAGTGCCTCTCTTCTTCATGTCTTCGTAGTTGTTCTGCATCTCCTGACACTTGTCCGGAGTTAGTTGCGGGCACTTCACCTTGATGTCCGTCTCGAGCTGCTTGAGTTGATTCTCGAGCGTCTGGAGTTGCTGATAGCGTGGCTGGAATTGCTTGTCCATCGCCTCGTACTTCTGCCTCAGCTCGCCGATACCGCCTGAGAAGGCCTGGGTGTTTACAACCGCAACCTTGCCGTCGGGCAGTGCAGCGCCGACACCTGCTTGCGTGGCCTGCTGCGCCCTGGCGCTCGGGCTTATTGATGCGAGCATCACCGCCGCAAGAATAGCTAACTTGATCTTAAACATACCTGCTCCTGTCGTCTTTGGTTTGGGCCTGCGTCGACGGTCGTCGCCGGCGCGATTTTGCGAAAACGTGATTATAGCAGCACCGCTTATGGCTTTAGAAGCGGCAATGCAAAAAACTTATGCGCTAGAAGGTTCGCCCGACGGAAAACCGAATCGCACGCTTCTGTTCAAAGAATAAAGAATTGGTGTCCGAGGCCGTCCTGGCATTCGGGTTCCAGGCAAATATCAGACGAAACGGAACATTGATCACAGGGACCTGCACTCTTAGTTCACCACCAAAGCTGTATCGATAATTGTCGAATATCCCATTAGCCGCGCTCGAAAGGAGCACGTCCCTGGACGTCTGCGAATCGCCGACTATGAACACTTGCTGGAACCCCGGTGGGAGTCCGCCCTGACTCTCTGGAGGAGTCGCCTTTCGTATTTCTCGCTTCGTCGCGAGCTCGCCGCGAGGGTTCAGAGTCACTTGCGCCAGGTTCTGGTTCGGGATGAATTCGGAACTCTCGAACTGATTGGCCAGGCCGCGCAGGTTGAATGCCGACCCGATATCAAAGTAAGGCGCGAACGCCAGCGGGCCGATTATAGGTATTCGGTATTCGAGATTGAACAGCATTTCCGTGTCGCCGCCAATAAAAGCCGGAAAATTCGGCACAGAGGTGTCGACGGCATTCTCTGACAGGAACTGGTTCAAGACGCCCGGCGCAACGCTGTGACCGGTCGCCTGTCCCGGCTTTCTAATCTTAAGCGTCTTTCCGGTCAGGTCGGTGGCCGAAATATTGCGAGTCGTAACAGTGCTCGCTACCTGCGCAGTGGGCGAAATGCTCCGCACGTTGTAGCCGCGTATGTCTTGCTCACCGCCAAGGAAGAAGCGCGAGTACAACGGAGTGCCTCCGACGAACGACAGCGAATTCGAGTCGAATGGCGTGCCAAACGGGC
>JADGNW010000084.1 GCA_017883315.1 Blastocatellia bacterium
ACGCGCTGCGAGATCAGATCGATCGCGATTACAATCGTGCAGTTCGCTACTTTCGGATGGACGGCGTTCGGCGCAACATTGCTATCTGATAACTATGCTCAGCGCGGACCGCACCGCGCCAGCCAGGCTATGATTGGAGGGAGCATTATGTATGTCAAAAGACTCTGTCCCGGTGTGCTGACACTTCTATTCGTCTCGCTTCTGGCGACAACTACAAATGCCCAGCAACCAGCCAAGCCAGAAACAATCACACCCGAGAAGCGGGCGCTACTCAAGGAGCTGTTCGATCTCACCAAGCTCGACAAGATGATGGGAAATATGATTGACGCATTTCTTCTCCAAACCCAAAAGGACTTGCCGGTCCTGGTTGAACAGATCACCGGCGATACCACGACTGACACGAAGAATCAGGAAGAGAGCAGCAAGAGAATCATTGAGAGCTCGCGCCGCGTGTCGGAGCGGATACGCGAGCTACTTCCACAACGAATCAACTATACCGAAGTCGCGGAGCAGTTGTTTTATCCTCTCTACGCCAAGTTCTTTAGCGAAGAGGAGCTGAGGCAGATCGTTGGCTTCTACCGATCATCGGCGGGCCAGAAAACGATCGAGGTCGTGCCTCAGTTACTGCAGGAGTCTATGCAAAGATCAAGCGAGATTCTTCTCCCGAAGTTGACTCCCATAATCAATCAAGCGCTTGAGGAGGAGAAGCAGCGGTTGCTCAAGGATTCTAAGAAGCCGTGAGACAGATGCCGGCTTGCGAAGCTTGTTCGAGGACCGAGAGCCAAGCGCTGCACTGGATATCCCCGCACTGGATTCGACTTGTAACCCGCCGAATTCAGTTGTATAAAAGGCAAGCCGGTTTCTTTGAGCGGATCAGTCTGAAGTAAACCAATTTTCATCGTACACAAATCAAGCGAGGTCGCTTTTATGAAAAAACCTATCACCGTCACCGTGAATGGAGTCGCGCATCACGACGAAGTTGAACCGCGCCTTTTGCTGGTTCATTACATCAGAGACGTTCTCGGACTGACCGGCACGCACGTCGGCTGTGAGACCTCGATCTGCGGCGCGTGCACGGTCATCCTCGAAGGGCAGGCGGCAAAGTCGTGCACGATGTTCGCGGTTCAAGCCGACGGCGAGAGCGTGACTACTATCGAAGGCATGGCGGCAAGCGGCGATCTGCATCCCGTGCAGGAAGGCTTCTGGGAGCAGCACGGTTTACAGTGTGGCTATTGCACGCCGGGCATGATTATGGCCGCCGCGCAGATTCTTGATCGCAATCCTGATCCAACCGACGCCGAGATACGCCACGGACTCGAAGGGAATCTATGCCGCTGTACCGGCTATCAGCATATCGTCGAAGCGGTTCAAAACGCCGCGCGCAAGATGAAGGGTCAAGAGGCAACTGGAGACTGATGAGTCAGAGGTCAGAAGTCAGATGTCAGAAGTGAAAGGTCAGATGTCAGAAAACGGGTTGCGAGAAGCGACCCAGCGCCTGACCTTAGACTTCTTGGTTCTGACCTCTGACTTCTGATCTCTGACTTCTGACTTCCGGAGGTTTTATGGCTAAGTACGTCGGACAGAGAATCAAGCGCACCGAAGACCCGAGGTTGATTCAGGGGCTCGGCCACTACGTCGATGACATCAAGCTTCCCGACACGCTTCACGTCGCGTTTCTGCGATCGATGTACGCTCACGCGAAGATCAAAAGCATCGACACAAGTGAAGCCGCGCACGCGCCCGGAGTCGTCGCCGTGTATACCGGCAAAGATGTCGCCGGCAAGATCGGTCCGGTGCCCTGCGCCGCCGCTTTGCCCGGGTTGAAGATCCCCCACTATCCCGTGCTGGCGGGCGATCACGTCACTTTCGTGGGACATCCGATCGCCGCGGTTGTTGCGATCGATAAGTACGCAGCGCGCGATGCAATCGATCTGATCATGGTCGACTATGAGGAGCTGCCGGTGGTCGTCGATGTCGAGGAAGCCGCCAAGGGCGGGCCGCTCGTCTACGAAGAGTACGGCGACAACATCGCGTACAAGCTCACCAGCGGCGAGGGCGACATCGAAGCGGCGCTCGCAGCTTCCGATCATGTCATCAAGCAGCGAATCGTGCATCAACGGCTGATCCCGATAGCGATGGAACCGCGAGGCGTGCTCGCGCGCTATTATCCCGGAGAGAAAGAACTGACCATTTGGACTTCGACGCAGATTCCGCACCTGGCCCGAACTCAGCTCGCAATAATGCTCGGCGTGCCCGAAAACAAGGTGCGAGTCATAGCGCCGGAAGTCGGCGGTGGATTCGGTTCAAAGCTGAACGTCTACGCCGAAGAGGGACTGGTTGGATGGATAGCCATGCAACTTGGTAAGCCGGTGAAGTGGATCGAGGGCCGCCGCGAGAACTTCCAGTCCACGATTCACGGACGTGGACAAATCGGCTACATCGAGGTCGGCTGCAAGAACGACGGCACGATCACGGGTCTGCGCTACAACGTGTTCGCGGATATGGGCGCCTACCTTCAGCTTCTCACTCCGGCGATCCCGACGCTGACCGGCCTGATGCTCTCGGGCTGCTACAAGATTCCTGCGATCCAGATGAACGTGACCGCGGTGTTCACCAACAAAATGTCGACCGATGCTTATCGCGGCGCCGGAAGACCTGAAGCAACTCAGGTGATCGAGCGAGCTGCCGATCTGGTTGCGGCCGAACTTGGTATGGACCCGGTCGAAGTGCGCCGCAAGAACTTCCCTGAGCCGACTGAGTTCCCGTTCAAGACCGCGACCGGGTTGTTCTACGACAGCGGCAATTACCAGGGCGCGCTCGACAAGGCGCTTGGCATGGCCGACTACACGAAGATGCGCGAGGACCAGAAGAAAGCTCGCGAGCAGGGCAGGATCTTTGGCATAGGCGTTTCGACCTACGTTGAGATTTGCGCGATCGGGCCGTCAGCGGCGACGCCCGCAGGCGGATGGGAAAGCGCGACGGTGAGAATCGAGCCCACAGGAAAAGTAACGATACTTACCGGCGCATCGCCACACGGCCAGGGCCAGGAGACTTCCTTCGCGCAGCTCGCGGGCGACGAGCTCGGCGTCGACTTGAACGACGTGACAGTGATTCACGGCGACACCTCGATCGTTCAGTACGGGATCGGGACGTTTGGCAGCCGCGGCACCGCTGTAGGCGGAACTGCTGTCTTCAACGCGCTTCAAAAGCTGAAAGAGAAGGCGACGCAGCTCGCTGCTCATTTGCTTGGGGTGGATGCATCGAGCGTGACTTTCAAAGAAGGGCGCTTCAGTGTGGAAGCAGCAATGGCGGCCGCGGGCGGAAACGGCGACTCAGCCAAAGAGGCTAGTGCTCCTAAGACCGTCTCGATTCAAGAAGTCGCGCTTGCGGCTCACGTCGCGCACCAGATCCCGCCGGGATTTGAACCGGGACTCTCGGCTACGAACTTTTTCGAACCTTCGAACTTCACCTTTCCGTTTGGCACTCACATCGTTCAGGTCGAGATCGACCGCGAGACCGGCAAGATCGACATCCAGCGCTACGTTGCGGTGGACGACTGCGGCAACGTCCTAAACCCGATGCTGGTGGACGGTCAGGTTCACGGAGGCATAGTCCAATCGATCGGCCAGGCTCTCTACGAAGAAGCCGTGTACGACGAACAGGGACAGTTGGTGACTGGCACGCTTATGGACTACGCGATTCCGAAGGCGGCGATGGTTCCGTGGATGGAGCTTGATCGCACGGAGACTCCTTCGCCGGTGAATCCGATGGGCGTAAAGGGAGTCGGTGAAGCGGGCACGATTGGCGCTACGCCGGCGATTGTTGGCGCCATAGTCGACGCGCTTTCGCCGTTCGGAGTCCGGCATCTGGATATGCCGATCAAGCCGGAAGTGGTCTGGCGGATCATTAGCGCGTCGGCATAAGAAAGCCGCGGGTTCTTGCGCACCGAAGTGTCATGAAGAAAGCCGCGGGTTCTTGCGCACCGAAGTGTCATGAAGAAAATCGAGACAGATGACGAATTGCAGGTCGGTCAGGAGTTGGGCAGTTTGCTGGTAAGGAGTCAGGGTATGGGCGTGAACTGGGCACGTCTGTCAGCGGAATCACATTATCAGGTCGCTGTTGAGATAGAGCGGGCTCTGCTCCAAGGCGACTTCGACGAAGCAGAGGCTGGCATCAAGGAGCTGATTAACGCGTTGGGGCGATCAGAAAAGAGAGCTTTGAAGAGTCAGCTTGTTCGCTTGATGTCGCATATCGTCAAGTGGAAGACGCAACCCGAACGACGGTCGTACGGTTGGATCGCCAGCATTTACAACGCAAGAGAAGAGATTGGGGACATTCAAGGGGAAACTCCGAGCCTCACCAGCGAGGTGATCGAAGCTATGTGGGGTACCTGTTTGCGCGCAGCAATCCGAGAAGCTGAGGGAGAGATGAATCAAAAATCGACGATCTCCTCCCTCTCCTGGCAAGAAGTCTTCGAAGAACAATATGACATCGGCTAGCTACGAGTTTTGGAGAGACTGAAATGATTCCAGCACAGTTTGATTACTTGACGCCAAAGACGATTGACGAAGCTGTCGG
>JADGNW010000464.1 GCA_017883315.1 Blastocatellia bacterium
TATGCCGACACCGCTCGAGATAAAGAAGACAGGCGCAAACGAGATCACCGTCCGATGGGACGACGGTCACGTCAGCGTCTACCCGATCAAGTATCTGAGATCCGAATGCATGTGCGCGAATTGCGTTAGCGAAGTGACCGGCCTTCGCATACTCGACCCTCGGACCGTGGCAGACGATCTCACTGTGCTCAGCGCGGAACACGTCGGCCGCTACGGTGTGAAGTTCACGTTCAGCGACAGACACGACCACGGTATTTACACGTGGGAGCGGTTACGCGAGCTTTGTTTGTGCGACGAGTGCAAGGCCGCAAAGCAGGCGGCGAAATAGTACCGATGACCCTGAAGCCTTGTTCGTATTCTCGTTTTCACTTCTGACTTTGTAGAAACAGGGGGCGCTTATGAAACTCCGTCTCAGTGCAACTGCAATTCTGATTACCGGCTTACTGATTCACCCGCTGATGACGTTCGGCAGTGAACTCAAGACAAAAGAGGCCGTAGTCAGTTCAATTGAGAAACACAAAGCCGAGCTTACTGACCTCAGCGATCAGATCTGGCGATTCGCTGAAACCGCTCTGCGCGAGACGCGTTCGTCGAGCGTGCTCGCCGATTATGCCGCGAAGCAAGGCTTCGACGTTAAGCGCGGAGTTGCGGGCATGCCTACGGCGTTCGTTGCAAGCTACGGACAAGGCCGTCCGATCATCGGAATCCTCGGTGAGTATGACGCGCTCCCGGGCATTTCCCAAAAGGCTCAGCCCGTGAAAGAGGCTCTGGAAGCCGGTTCTGCGGGACACGGCTGCGGGCATAACCTGTTCGGCGCGGCAAGTCTCGGCGCCGCGGTCGCGATAAAAGAGCTTATCGCAGCGGGCAAGCTCAAGGGCACGATTCGCTTTTACGGCACGCCCGCCGAAGAATCGGTCGGCGGCAAGATCTACATGGCTCGCGATGGACTCTTCAAGGACCTGGACATCTGTCTGGCGTGGCACCCCGATGACAAGATAAGCGCGGACGTCGATAGCTCGCAGGCGATAGTCGATTTCATAGTCGAGTTCAAAGGCAAAGCAGCTCACGCCGCTGCAGATCCGTGGAACGGACGCAGCGCGGTTGCCGGGCTCGAGTTTTTCACGACCGGGCTCAATCGCATGCGCGAGTTCGTCAAGCCGAGCGTGCGAATGCACTACACAATTCAAAAGGGCGGCGACGTTCCGAACGTGGTGCCCGAGTACGCGAGGCTCTGGTGCTGGCTTCGCGATTCTAAGCGCAGCGGTGTGGATGAGCTTTTGAGTCGCGCGCGCAAGATCGCTGAAGGCGCGGCGTTGATGGCCGGAGTCGAATCCAAGCTCACGGTTCAAAGTGGCGACTACGAGATGCTGGTAAACATGGCTGGAGCAAAGCTGATTCACGCGAACCTGACGTGGCTCGGGCCGATTCAGTACACCGCCGACGAGCAGGAATTTGCGAAGTCGATCCAGCGCGCGACCGGCGTCGAAGCAAAAGGTCTGAACGGCTCGGTTCAACCAATGAAACCTCCGAAGCCTGATCCTGATGGCGGCTCGACGGATGTTGGCGATGTGAGCTGGCTCGTGCCGACGCTGCACCTTTCAGTGACAACGGCACCCGAGGATGCACCGTGGCACGCGTGGCCCGTGGTCGCGTGTGGAGGAATGTCGATCGGTCACAAGGGCATGGTTTATGCGGCGAAGGCCCTGGCCGCTACGATGGTAGATTTGTTTGAGGACCAGAAGACTCGCGAAGAGATTCAGGCGGAGTTCAAAGAGAAGAGCAAAGGCGAGGTGTACAAGCCCTACGTTCCAGACGGTCCGCCTCCGTTGCCGAAGGACTGATAGTGTAGGCTAGCGGAAGAGCGAGCAAAAGGCAGAAGGCGGAAGGCGGAAGGCGGAAGGCAGAAGGCGGAAGGCGGAACGCAAAAGGCCGAAGGCGGAAAGGCGCCCTCTTGATTGCGTTCAGCGTTCTGCCTTCTGCTTTCTGCCTTCTGCCTTCTACTTTGGCCGGCTCGCTGCTCCGAGGTTTTCATACCACTTCAAATTCGTCGTAGCCGTGCCGATACAAGCGATATCCGGTCTTCCGTCTCCATTCAAGTCAGCCACGGCGCACCCGGCGGCGCCCATTCCACCATCATCCAGAACTTGGCGCAACCAGCGGCTCCCCTTGCGGTCTTCCGCTGAGTAGATGTAAACGCTTCTACCCTGGCCCCGATACCCGGCGATTATTTCATCTCTTCCGTCCTGATTCAGGTCTGCCGTCAGCAGCACGTGACCGTCGTTCAGACTCGCGTCAATCACTTGCCGCTGCCAGCTCTGTCCTTGCGGGCGGTACACGACAACCTGGTTGCCGTGCCAGGGCTCAATGGTGCAGATGAATCGCTCTTTCCCCAACTGGCCCACGGCAATTTCGCTCGCGCCGCCCCGAGGCCACGGATCGGGGTTTCCATTTACGATCCTTGTGCGCGCCCACCGTTTGCTCTTTCCAAAGCTGAACAGGTCGACTCCCAGGAAGCTCGCCGTCAGGATATCTTCGTGCCCGTCCTTATCCCAATCCGTAATCACGATCCCGTGCAACACACCTTCGAGTTCTTCCGAGATGATCTCTCGTTTCCAAACTCCCGGGCGATAATACACAAGAGGAACAGCGCCCTTATAATCAGGCGGCTTGACGAGCGCGCCGGCGAGCGGAGCGTTGACCAGAACCTTTTTCCCATTCCCATCCATATCGACCCAGCGCAGGCGATGCGAACTGGGGAGCCGATCAATCTCGATCATCTCCCACGGCTGCGAAGGATCACCCTTGTGTTTGAGTAGCGAAACGATACCGATACTTCTAGCTGGATCGTTTGAGAATCCATGAGCCAGTGCGATCTCCGGAATGCCATCTCCGTCAACGTCCCAAGCCGCGCAGTTGATGGGGTTGGAAATATTCCCGACAATCACGTGACGCTGCCAGCCGGGGTTTTCGAACCAGATCAGCTCTTTCATTCCGCTGGCGACCGCGATCAAATCCGGTTTGCCGTCGTGATTGATGTCTGAGACGACCACCTGGTAACCACCGTTCAGATCAGTAGCGATTGTGTGCTCAGCGAACTTGGCTTGGGGAGCGTTGCTGTAAACGGGTTGAGAGCCGAAGAGATTGAGTGGAACAAGACAGGCAGCAACTCCCACGATCAACAATCGCATACCGTTCTCCACTACTGGAGTGTTAGTCACTTCAATCCTCATTCGCATTCGCAAATCATGTTGCGAGCCGGGTGCGACGTTCGCAGCCCGCTGACTTAACGACCGCCCTCGACCGCAATGATGAAGTCCATTTTGATGCTCGCCGACGAGTATGGCCGAAATCGTTTCGCACGCGCTCGCACCCTCGAAAGGTCGGCGCCCGCTGATCACCTCGTACATCGTGGCGCCGACGCTGAAGCTGTCACTGCGCGCGTCCAGCGTCTCGCCTCGTACCTGCTCCGGCGACATATAAGGGACGGTGCCGATCA
>JADGNW010000465.1 GCA_017883315.1 Blastocatellia bacterium
ACTGATTCTTTGAGGGTTCCTTGCGCAGGCTAAAACTTTCCGACAGCAATTCACAAGAAGAACCGATTCGAGAAGAGTTGTTCAGCGTCGAGCGACTCGAGCAATACGCAACGGAGTTGGCGCCTGAGCACAAGGTCTCTTCCAAGGCGAAGCGCCAGCGGTTGTTGCTACCGCGACTCGAAGAAAATGGCCGCAAGCTGATCGTGGTCTATCGAGCGCTTGCCGATGCGATTCGCGGTGAGCACACAGTCTCACCTGCCGCCGAATGGCTGGTCGAGAATTTCCACATAGTCGAAGAGCAGCTTCGAGAGATTCGCCGTGACTTGCCCAAACGCTATTACAAGGAGCTGCCAAAGCTCGAGACTGGCGAACTCGCAGGCTACCCTCGCGTCTACGCGATTGCGCTCGCGCTGATCGCGCACACCGACAGCCGGCTTGATGCAGACACCCTGGCGCGCTTCATACGTTCCTACCAGCAAGTAACACCGCTTACTATCGGCGAGTTGTGGGCAATCGCCATCACATTGCGAGTAGCTTTGGTTGAAAACCTGCGGCGGCTGTCAACCCGCATTGTCGACGCTCGCAACGCAAGAGTGGCCGCGGACAAGCTCGCCGATGAGCTTCTGGAGATGGCGGGACGTCAGCCCGGTGAAGTGACCGCGGAGCTCGAAGCTGCAGTTGGAAAGACGAAAAAGCTCGATCGGGCATTCGTCGTTCAGCTTACGCAGCGGCTTCGAGATCAAGACCCCGAGGTGTGGCCGGCGCTTGATTGGCTCGAGAAGCGGCTCGCTCAAGAGGAGATGTCAACAGAGCAAGTCGTCCATCTCGAGGTCCAACGACAAGCAGCTACGCAAGCCACTGTTGGCAACATCATCACAAGCATGCGCTTGCTGTCGACGCTCGACTGGAAGGAGTTCTTCGAGAGCGTAAGCAAGATCGATCCGGTCCTCGCACAAGATCCAACGGGAGCATATTCGTCGATGGACTTCACTACGCGGGATCGTTACCGCCACGCTATAGAAAAGCTCGCCAGGCGAACGAAGTTGTCTGAGCAGGAGGTGGCCGGGGCCGTGATCGCGCTGGCGGTGCGATCGTCCGAGTCAGCACCGGATGATCATCGCAGAGCGCATGTCGGTTATTACCTCGTCGACAAGGGTCGCGCTGAACTGGAAGGGCAGATTCACTATCGCGCGCCATTGCGCGAGCGATTTGTCCGCTTCGTCCTCAGCCATCCGACGGGCGCATACCTCGGAGCCGTCGCCGCGCTGACCGCGCTGATCCTCGCGCCCTTCCTCTCTTACGCGTTTGTCTGCGGCGCGGTCCCGTTGGCTCTAGTATTCATCGCTTTGCTTTTGGTTGTGCCTGCCAGCGATCTGGCATTGAGCGCTTTGAATCTTGACGTGACATTTCTCTTGAAGCCGAATACGCCGCCGAAGATGGACACCTCCAAGGGCATCCCGGAGTCCGCCAGGACATTTGTGGTTGTGCCGACGATCTTCAGCTCTAAAGAAGCCGTCTGCCAGCTCCTCGAAAGCATGGAGGTGCATTGTCTCGCGAATCGTGACGAGAACATCTATTTTGCGCTTCTTGGAGATTTTACCGATGCGCCGGAGGAGACGATGCCCGATGACGACCACCTGCTGGACGTGGCAATCAAGGGCGTCGAAGATTTGAACGCGCGATACAGTGATTCAAGCCCGGATCGTTTCTATCTGTTTCACCGCTGTCGAAGGTGGAACCCGACCGAAGGAAAATGGATGGGCTGGGAGCGTAAGCGAGGCAAGCTGCAAGAGTTCAACCGCTTGCTTCGTGGTGCTCGCGACACCAACTACATCGTAGCCGCCGCCGACCCGGCATTCCTTGCGAAGGTTCGTTATGTGATCACCCTTGATTCCGACACTCAACTGCCCCGCGACTCGGCGCGTCGTCTTATCGGCACTGCTCTCCACCCGCTCAATGAACCGCGGCTGGATCCGCAACTCAACCGGGTGACAGAGGGGTACGCGATATTTCAGCCGCGCGTCAGCATGGCTCTTACGAGTTCTTCGCGATCACACTTCGCGCGCATATTCTCGGGACACACCGGCGTTGACCCGTACACGACCGCAGTCTCGGACCTATACCAGGATCTTTTTGGCGAAGGAATCTACGCCGGCAAGGGGCTCTACGATGTCGACGCCTTCGAAGCCGCGCTCGCCGATCGCGTCCCTGAGAACCTATTGCTGAGCCACGATCTCTTTGAAAGCTTGTATGCTCGGGCCGCGCTCGTGACCGATGTAGAGTTCCTCGATGACTATCCGTCGCACTACGATTCCTACGCGAAGCGGCAGCATCGGTGGACTCGAGGTGACTGGCAAATAGCGCGCTGGCTCTTTCCGCGCGTGAGAGATGCTCGCAATCGACCGGTGCGTAATCGCCTGCCGCTTATCGCTCGTTGGAAGATCTTAGACAACCTGCGACGAAGTGTGGTTGCTCCGACGATGCTGCTGTGGCTGGCTGCGGCGTGGACTGTTCTGCCCGGGAATCCTCTTTATTGGACGCTGGCCGTATTGGTCTTCCTGGCCTTTCCGGTTTACGCGCACGTCACCAACGCGTTGCTGGTTCACCCCCGCGGCGTTCCATGGACAAGTCACTTCTGGAGCGTCTGGGGCGATGTTCGCCTGAAGAACGCGCAGTTCGGGCTCTCACTGGTGGTGCTTGCGCATCAGGCGTGGCTGCAAGCTCACGCGATTGTGCTCACGTTTTTTCGCAAGCTGATTTCAAAAAAGAAGCTGCTTGAGTGGGAGACTGCCGCGCAGACTGAGAAGGGAAGCGCGCACGATCTGCAAGCCTTGTTTGGGTTCATGTGGCCCGCCGAAGTACTCGCACTCGCGGTTGCGATGTCGATCGCGCTCATCAGGCCGAGTGCTTTCATATTTGCCGTCCTTCTTCTAATGCTATGGGCGCTGTCTCCTTTGATCGCTTACTGGGTGAGCCGCGACTTGCCAAGGAAAACGGAATCGCTTTCAGCGGATGACGAGCACACAGCCCGGTTGATAGCGCGGCGCACATGGAAATTCTTTGAAACGTTTGTTGGTGAAGAAGACCACTGGCTACCTCCCGATAACTACCAGGAAGACCCGAGACCCGTAGTTGCGCACCGCACTTCACCAACCGATATTGGATTGCTGTTGCTCTCGACCGCTGCTGCCCGCGATCTCGGCTACATCGGGACGCTCGAGCTCGCCGAGCGCATCGAGCGTACTTTGGTTGCGATGGGAAAGCTCGACCGCTTCCACGGTCATTTCCTGAACTGGTACGACACAAGGACGCTCATACCGCTCACGCCTCAATACGTTTCAACCGTAGACAGCGGTAATCTCGCTGGGCACCTTCTGGCGCTCAAACAATCGTGCATAGAGGTTGGGGACCGGCCTGTATTCGACCGGCTTGTGATCCAGGGCCTAATAGATACGGTTTTGCTGATGCGTGAAGAGGCAGCGAAGATCGGCGCTGTTCGACAAAGCACCGGCGCGGTCTCGTTAAAGCAATTGCGCGGCGAGATCGAGCAATGTTTCGCGCGACTGTCTGACGATGCGCCGAAGACGCTCTCGGAATGGCTTGACCTTCTTCAAACATTATCGAAACGAGTGACTGAGATCGAGGACATTGCCGGCGCCTTATCGCAGGAACACGGCACCGGCCAGTTCGACCAGCTTGGCTCGTGGACCCGGTCGTTTGCGCATCAACTGGGTGAGCATCGCAGAGATCTCGCGATCCTCGCGCCGTGGTCAGTGGCTTTCACAACGCCTATAGAGCCCGCCGTCGCCGCCTGCTCCCAGGATGTAGCTGCTGAGTGGAAAAACATCCTCAGTTCGCTGGATCGTGTTCCCAATCTCGACGAGCTGCCGGCGATCGTCGACCAGGCAATCGAGAGACTTTCGGCACTTCGAAAGAATGCCGAGCGATACGTCGGGCAAAGCCGCGAACAGGCGATTAGAAGGCTCGACACTTTCAGAAGCTATCTGGAGCAGTCTTCGAATGCGGCGACCGAGCTTGTGTCGCGCTATGCTGCGTTGGCGCACCGCGGCCAGGAGATGATCGACGCGATGGACTTTCGCTTTCTGTTTGATGAAGAGCGAAAGGTCTTCATTATTGGCTACAACGTCACCGAAGGCCGCCGCGACAACTCCTACTACGATCTGCTCGCTTCGGAGGCCCGGCTGGCGAGCTTCATCGCAATCGCGAAGGGCGAGGTCCCGCAAGAGCATTGGTTTCTTTTGGGGCGCAGGTTCGTTCAGGTTGATGGGAGCCGCGCGCTTGTATCCTGGACCGCGACGATGTTCGAGTACCTGATGCCGATCCTGGTTATGCGGAGTTACGAGGGCACCCTGCTGGACCAGACACATCGCGCCGTAGTGCGCCGGCAAATCGAGTACGGCAAGGAACGAGGCGTGGCCTGGGGTGTCTCGGAGTCCGCTTACAATGCGCGCGATCTGCAGCTCAATTATCAGTACGGTCCGTTTGGGATTCCCGGCCTCGGCCTCAAACGCGGGCTTAGCGACGACCTGGTTGTTTCGCCCTATTCGACCGCGCTGGCCGCGATGGTCGAGCCGCGCGCGGCGCTTGACAACATGCAGCGGCTGATTCGAGAAGGCGCGCTGACGGGCTATGGATTTTACGAATCGATCGACTACACCAAAGAGCGTCTGCAGCCGGACCAGGAAGTCGCTCTCATAAAAACATTCATGGCTCACCATCAGGGAATGATCCTGGTGGCGCTCGACAATCTGCTGAACAACAACGTAATGCAGCAGCGATTTCATTCGGAGCCGCTCGTCCAGGCTACCGAGCTGTTATTGCAGGAGCGCATCCCGCGCGGCGTCACGCTGGCTCGGCCGAACGCGGAAGAAGTCCGGCCCGACGGGACTCAAAGAAGGATGAGCGCTCCCGACCCGCGCCGATACGACTCGGCGGACCTGCCTACTCCACGGACGCAATTGCTTTCAAACGGAGTCTATTCGGTGGTAGTGACCACGGCGGGTTCCGGCTATTCGGCGTGTGGAGGAATCGCGGTCAGCCGATGGCGGGAAGACGTGACCCGTGATAATTGGGGCAGCTTCTGCTACGTGCGCGATATCCGCAGCGGCTCGGTGTGGTCTGTAGGCTATCTTCCTATACCGGGTAAGCCTCAATCATATGAGGTATCTTTGTCTGAAGAAAAGGCCGAGTTTCGCCGCATCGACGCGGGAATCGTCACCCGCACCGAAATCATCGTCTCCCCGGAGGACAACACCGAGCTGCGCCGAGTGCGTATCACTAATAATACAAACAGGACGCGCGAGATTGAGCTGACCAGTTATTTGGAAGTGGTGCTTGCTCCCGGGGCCGCGGACCTTGCGCACCCGGCTTTTGGGAACCTGTTCGTCGAAACCGAATTCGTTGCCAGCGAAAACGGGTTGCTTGCCACTCGCCGGCGACGCTCGCCAAACGACGAGGAGATCTGGGGCTTGCACGTCGTTATCGCAGAAGGCGAAGCAGTAGGATCGGTGCAATACGAAACTGATCGGGCGCGTTTTCTCGGACGCGGCCATACGACCGCCGATCCGATTGCAATAATGGAAGGGCGCCCGCTCTCAAACACGGTGGGTGCTGTGCTCGATCCGATATTCTCGCTCAGACAGCGAGTGCGACTGTCGCCGCGCGAAACAACTCGCGTGACCTTTGCCACCGGGGTAGCGCACTCTCGCGAGGAAGCGCTGAGGCTGTTGGACAAGTATCACAACCCGTACGCCTTCGAACGTGAGTCGGGGCTGGCTTGGACGCAGGCCCAGGTTGAGATGCGCCATCTGCAGATCGATGCCGACGAAGCACATCTGTTCCAGCGCCTCGCCGGCCGGTTGCTATATTCGGATCCCTCATTACGTCCGCGCCCACACGTGCTCGAGCTCAACACCAGGGATCAATCGGGCCTTTGGCCATACGGCATAAGCGGCGACTTGCCGATCACGCTGGTGCGCATAAGCGAAGAGGACCATCTCAGCATCGTGCGCCAGCTTCTGCGCTGTCACGAGTACCTGCGACTAAAGGGATTGGTTTTTGACCTTGTCATTCTGAACGATCGTCCGTCCAGCTATCTTCAATCGTTGCAAGATGAATTGCAGCGGCTTGTGCGCATCAGCGGCTCGCACGCGTTGATCGACAAGCCCGGCGGCGTCTACCTTCGTCGCACGGACCTGATGGCCGAGCCTGACAGGATTCTGCTGCACACGGTTGCGCGAGTCGTCATTGTCGCCGATCGTGGCCCGCTCGACGAGCAACTGGTCCGGAGGCCCGTCGAAGACGAACTGCCTCCTGAATTCAGCCCGCGAATGGCTTCACGCACGTACCCCGAGCGGCCTCTCGAAATCCCGGAACTCTCTTACTTCAACGGCCTTGGAGGATTTACCGAAGGTGGCCGCGAGTACGTGACTGTCTTGAGCGAAGGGCAATGGACGCCTGCTCCCTGGCTGAATGTAATATCGAATGCAAAGGATTTCGGCTTTCAAGTCACGGAAACGGGCGCCGGCTACACGTGGTCGGTGAACAGTCGCGAAAATCGCCTGACACCGTGGTCGAATGATCCTGTTAGCGATCAGGCAGGCGAAGCTATTTATTTGAGAGACGAAGACGCAGGCGAGGTATGGTCCCCCACGCCTCTGCCCATACGCGAGGCGGATCAATATCTGATCAAGCACGGTCAGGGCTACACCGTCTTCGAGCACGCGAGTCACGGCATCTATCAAGACGTTCTGACATTCGTTCCGATGGATGCTCCCGTGAAAATCTCTTTGCTACGTTTGAGAAATGAAACAGAAAGAAAGAGACGAATCTCCGTTACGAGCTACGCGGAATGGGTGCTTGGAGTTGACCGCAGCCGCAATGCCCCTTACATAATCACCGAAGTGGATGACAAGACCGGAGCAATCTTCGCGCGCAATCCTTACAACAACGAGTTCGCGCACCGGGTAGCATTCGCCGATATGAGCGAGCAAAACCGCACCATCACGTGCGACCGCAAAGAGTTTCTGGGGCGTAACAGATCGCACGCAAATCCCGCCGCTCTCGGCCGAGTGAAGCTCTCGGGCCAGGTGGGCGCAGGACTTGACCCTTGCGCGGCGATGCAAGCCGTCATCGAGTTGGCTCCGGGCGAAGAACGCGAAGTCGTCATCATCATCGGTGAAGGCGAGAGCGTTGAAGAAGCCCAGGCCCTTGCCGCGAAGTACAAGCAAACGGCTGTGGCGAAGCAAGCGATCGGGCAGGTCATAGCCTATTGGGATCAGTTGTTGGGCGCCGTCGAGATCCGGACACCCGACTCGGCGATGGACATAATGCTGAATCGCTGGCTGCTGTATCAGGCGCTTTCGTGCCGAGTGTGGGGACGATCGGCCTTCTATCAATCAGGCGGGGCCTACGGGTTTCGTGACCAGTTGCAGGACGTGTGCTCGCTCGTCTACGCAAAGCCCGAGATCGCCCGCGAGCAGGTTATTAGAGCAGCCGCCCGCCAGTTCAAAGAGGGCGATGTGCAGCATTGGTGGCATCCTCCGACCGGGCGCGGAGTGCGAACGCGATGCTCGGACGATCTGCTATGGCTTCCGTTTGTTGCGAGTTTTTATGTGAACATCACCGGTGACGAATCCGTGCTGGAAGAAACTGTGCCGTTTCTCGAAGCCCCGCTGCTCGTGGACGGGGAGAATGAATCTTACACGCAGCCGTCCACCTCAACTGAATCTGCGAGCATCTATGAACATTGCACTCGCGCGCTCGATCGCAGCCTCGCAGTCGGAGGACACGGACTGCCCTTGATGGGCTCGGGCGATTGGAACGACGGTATGAATCGAGTCGGCGTCGAGGGAAAGGGTGAAAGCGTTTGGCTTGGCTGGTTTCTTTACGTCACGCTGGGGAACTTCGCGCGCTTTTGCGACGAGCGAAAAGAAAAGCGCCGCGGCAATGGATATCGCTCGCACATGGAGAAATTGAAAAAGGCGCTCGAAGACAACGGTTGGGATGGCGATTGGTATCGCCGCGCTTACTTCGATGATGGAAGACCGCTTGGTTCGGCTCAGAATGAAGAATGCCGCATCGATTCGATACCTCAATCGTGGGGAGTGATCTCCGGCGCTGCCGATCGCGACCGCGCGATTCACGCGATGGGCGCCATCGAAGAGCATCTGATTCGAAGAGGCGACGGATTGGTGATGTTGTTTACCCCGCCTTTTGACAAGAGCTCGTTGGATCCGGGCTACATAAAAGGATATGTGCCGGGCGTGCGCGAGAACGGAGGTCAATACACTCATGCAGCTTTGTGGACTGTCATCGCTTACGCGATGCTGGGTGATGGCGAGCGAGCGTGGGAACTCTTCGCGTTGCTGAATCCCATCAGCCACGCTTCGACGCGCTCGGGACTACACAAGTATAGAGTCGAGCCCTATGTTGCGGCAGCCGACGTGTATGCGGTATGGCCGCACACAGGACGCGGCGGGTGGACGTGGTACACGGGCTCGGCGAGCTGGATGTACCGCGCGGTTCTTGAATCGATCGTAGGGTTCAAGCTTCGCGGCAACCGGCTGACGGTTGATCCGTGCATTCCGCGAGCATGGAGAGAGTTGGAGATAACCTACAGGCGCGGCTCGACTACGTATAAGTTGCTCGTCGAGAATCCGCATGGTCTGAATCGCGGAGTCGGGAAGATAGAACTGGACGGCCAGCAGCTTGACGCGACCGAGATCCCGCTCGTGGACGACGGGAAACAGCATGTAGCACGAATCACGCTGGAGCCGAGTCCGTGAGTCGCCGTCTAGACATGATTAGAATAAGGGTCGGGAAGAGGGGCTTGCCCCCGCAGCTTCATTGGTCAACTAGTCGGGCGGGGGCAAGCCCCTCTTCCCTACCTGTTATCCTACGCAGACTTGTGATCCTCCCGGTGCCTTGATCCAGATTCAAGGCTCGATCAAGAAGCTCGTAGTCTCCTCAAGAAATACTTCCAACTGGTCGTGATGGACCCAATGACCAGCATCGGCGACTTTAACCAGCCGATGGTCCTTGATTACCAGCGCGCGGCCATCCGTCTCCGGGTCGGGCGCCCAGCTCTCCGCTCCCCAAAACAACAACACCGGACATGTAATCTGTCCCATTATTTCGGTGAAGTCTTCTTTGCTATGACCGTAGGGTGCGAAGGGCCGGGCATAGTTATCGAATTTCCACACGAGAGACCCATCCGCATTCCAGTTCGTTCCGTGAAGCGTCAAGTGCCTCGCCACGTCATCCGA
>JADGNW010000085.1 GCA_017883315.1 Blastocatellia bacterium
CGAAGCCACTCGATCACGCTCGCTTCCGCTAGCAGTTCGGTATTGGTTTTCGGGTACGGGTGGATCGATAGAAACTGGCATGAGAAAACCAGGTTGTTCGCTAAGCGCGCTGCATTGCTATTTCGGTCTCTGGCCCACGGACTTGCCATTCGATCCGTCGCGCGATTCTTTGTGCTCGAGATTGTAGAAGTCAAGCATCACGTCGGCGTTTCCATGCAGGTCCCGCTCGAGCCGATCCAGCGCTACTCGCACAACGTCGCGATGATGTACCTTTCGCCGGCTGGGCACGCTGCTCACCTTTACCCAGAGCTTGTGAATCAAGTTGATGTCGGCCTCGGTCAGGTGAGGCGCGTGCGCGCCAAGATTGACAATATGCTCGACTCCGTTCGGCTCGATCACTTTGAAGGTGACCTGGCGGCGGGGCTTCTCGGGCAGCCGCTCCCATGCGCGGCCAAGCTCGCGAGCCTGCTCTTGTGCTGCCATCTTCGAAGACAGCCCGGCCACTACGACCGCTGAATCCAGCCGCAGCGCTGTCTGGGCTACTGCATCAAAGATATTGGTTGTCGGAACGACTACCAAGTCGACGGGCTTGCCGTGCTTTTCCGCCAGCGCCACGACTCGCGTGAACAGACGCCGCTCATAGTCGGTGAACAGATTTTCATCGTAGAGATCGCGTTCACCGCTGCCGGGACCAGTTATCAATCTTGTCGTCAGCACGACGATGTCTTGCTCATCGGTGTTCGTCTTGTCGAGCACGTGTTCAAGGTGCGAAAGCGTGTTGTAGTCGCGCACCGCGAGCAGTACATTCCCCGGGCGCGCTCCTACAGCCTTAAGATCGATCGCCTCGCTGTGCTGCAACTGGAACTGATCAAGCTTGGACAGAGTCAGATCAGCCTTGCGCCGGTTACGCCGCTCAGAGATGGTGAAGATCGTGAAGAAGGCGGCGGTAAAAGCGATGCCCGAGATCGTCGCCACAGTCTTGGTCAGCAGGTTCGTCATCGCGATCGAGAGCAAGATCAGCGCGATAGTCACAAGACCCATCGGTACTTCGATCCTGCCGATTCGAATGTTGCCCGGCACTTTCCATTCGCGCTCTTCGGGGCGCTTGAAACGCAACACCAGCGTTGCAATCGCATTGAACGAGAAGCTCCATATCACGCCAAACGCGTAAGCTTCACCGAGCATGAAAGTGTTGCCCCGCGACAGCACAATCGTAATGATCTGGAGGATCGCGATCAGATTGATTATCCGGTAGGTTGTTCCGTACCGCTTCTGAGGCGCGCGAAACCAATCTGTCAGCACGCCGTCTTCCGAGACGCGATTGAGCACTCCGTTCGAACCAATGATTGCCGTGTTCACTGCACCCGATAGCATCAGGAATCCGACAATCACGACGAACCCTTGAAACAGCAGTCGCAGGGACTCGGGTCCTACAAAGCTCATCGCGAGGCCCGAGATCAAATTGTTGAGATACGTTCCCCGCACACTGTCGGGTATGATCGCCACAGCAAAGAACGAGACTAGCGAGGTGAAGAGCAGTGAGTAGACAAAGATCACCAAACCCGCGCGTTTGAGATTCTTTAGTTTCGGATGCTCGAGTTCGCGGTTGACCTGAGCAAGCGTCTCTTCACCGCTCATCGCGAGAACCGAATGCCCGAACGCGATCGAGATGCCCAGCAACCCGATGAAGCTCGGAGCGTTATCGGCTATTCGAAATCGGCCGCCGTCATGCACGAACCATCTCAAGGGCTGTAGCCAACCAAGCGCGTTTTCTGGTGCACCTGAAAAGCTCAGGTTGCGCGGCACTGGAAGCGGCGGCATCTGTCCGCCGCGCATAATCAACGTCAGGCATCCCCACCCGATCATCATCACGACCATTACTGTCGTGACGTACATGATTCGCATCGCGTCGTCGCTTGATTCGTGAACGCCCTTGATGTTGCGCCACCAGAAGTAGCCCGTTGCAAGGATCGCGATAACCGCTGCGAGATAGTTGATTTCGTCCGGCGACGGCTTCCACGGATATCCGAAGTAGGTCAGGGTGCTGGCAATCAACCCGACGATGTATTGACCGGCGGTCACCCCCGATATCGGTCCCGTGAGTATAAAGTCGAAGATCAGTGCCGATACGCTGAGCTTCGCCATCGTGCCGCCCATCGCTTCCTTGACGACGCGATACACACCCCCACGAGTGAACATCGACGAAGACTCGATGTACAACATCCGGACGGCGTAGCTAAATAGCATCACACCGAGGATGAACCAGGGCGCCGCCTTGCCGACGTATTGCTCCGCCAGGCCGCCTGCGTAAAAAGCGGACGAGCCCAAATCGTTCAGCACTATCGCAGCAGCGCGCCAGAATGAAATGAACGACAACATCACCGATGTGGCGACGATAACCCTGACGCGCGCTGGCCCTTTAGTAATATCCATTTCGATTTTTGCTATTGGCTTTCGTATGAAATTTCGAGCGGTGGTCGTCCACGCAGCCAGTTCATTGCATTCGATAAGATACTCTGGCAGATCAGCTTGTCAAGTTGTGATAGGAAGCCTGCAATCAGTTCACAGGCTCTTCGCCTGGGAGGATGAAGCCATACTTTCGCATGATCGGACGTCCTCTGGCGCTATTGATGAACTCTGCAAATCGCCGGGCCGCGTCCTGTTGCTTGCCGCTTTTGATAATGGCAAGCCCCTGATCGAGCGGTTTGTGAAGCTCCTCGGGTACCAGCACCCAACGGCCCGCGCTCTGCACGCTCAGAGACAGCGCAGTGATCGCCGCGTCCGCATTGCCAGTCTCAGCGTATTGAAGCGCCTGCCTAACGTTCTCGCCAAAGACGAGCTTAGGCTCAATGGTCTTCCACACACCGACAGACTCCAGGGCCTGGCGAGCTGCGTTTCCGTATGGTGCGTGCTCGGGGTTTGCAATCGCGATGCGACGGACTTCCGGCCTGGCGAGGTCCTCGAGGCGTTCGATCTTCAGCGGGCTGTCCGCGCGAGTCCAAATGGTTATTCTCCCTCGGGCATAAAGGGTTTTCGTTTCCGGCAGGATCAGTCCCTGCCGTTCGAGAGCTTCGACGTATTCGACATTAGCAGCAGCGAAGAGATCGGCCGGCAATCCGTTCTCAATCTGTTTTGCAAGCGTGCCGGTCGACCCAAAACTGAAGGTAACCTTGATGCCATTCTCCTGCTCAAATTGTTTCCCGAGTTCTTCGAATGCGGGAGCGAGATCGGCTGCGGCGGCTACGATTATCTCCGGGGGATTCGGCTGCTGACTCGACGCGCTCTTTCGCGAGCACCCGTAGATTACGGAGAAACTGATGAGCACTATCACCGCGAAAGCCTTACAGCTTCTCGTCTGTGTTTGCACTCGATGTAGAAACATTCGTTTATGGAAAATGTCGCGCGGACTAAAGTCTGCGCCCCGCTGTAGTATACTCTGCAGGATGACGACCGACGAAACGAGAACCCCGTTGATCGCAGCTATAGCGCAAAAGGTTTTGGCCAATTAGGTAATGCTGGTTGAAAAAATAACAAGTCGCCAGAATCCGCTCGTGAAACGCTTCCGCCGTGTGCGCGCCGGAGGCGAGCGACCGCATGTCTTCCTGGAAGGCGTTCGCTTGATCGCGGACGCGATCAACACTCGTGCTCACTTCGAGAGTGTCGCTTTCACGACAGCGCTTCAATCCAGCGAGCGCGGCGCAGCCCTTCTCGAAGCGTTGCAAGCCGTGCAGTGCCGGGGTGCATTCGTTTCCGAACAGGTGATGGAAGCCATCGCCGGAACCGAGACTCCTCAGGGTGTAGCGGCCATCGTTAGCCGCCCCTATTTCGACCTCGATGATTTGTTCGCGAGCGGCCCTGATCTTCTTGTCATCGCCGACGAGCTGCAAGACCCGGGCAATATCGGCGCGATAATCCGAACGGCGGAAGCTGCAGGAGCCAGCGGGCTGATCACGACCCGCTACACGGTCGACCCTTTCAGCGATAAATCGATTCGCGCGTCGATGGGCTCGGCGCTACGCTTGCCTATCGTCACCGATACAAAGCGCGAAGACATCGCCGCGCGCTGCCGGGAGCACAACATAAAGCTCATCGCGTCCAGTCCGGCGCCCGCTCGCAGCCCTGTCCTCGAGGACGCAGCCAAGGCCCTGATAGTAAGGGTTTGTTCTGAGGTTGATATGACTGTGCCACTTGCTTTGATCGTCGGCCGCGAGGCAACCGGCGTTTCAGCCAGAACGGCCGAACAAGCGGACGAGATCGTTCACATACCGATGGCCGAGGGAGTCGAATCGCTCAACGTCGCGGCAGCCGCTGCGATGCTACTCTACGAAGCAGCACGACAGCGCGGGTTCCGATTCAAAGTGATGCGTGAAACGTGAAACGTGAAGAGTGGCAATAGAACCTATGCGACCTATATGGCCAATCACGTTTCACGCATCACGTTTCTCGCCAACCGCTGCGCCCTGACGTTATAATCTCTCTGAGACAATGGCTAACCCCTCACAGATCATATCGACTTACTTGCAGTCCGAGATCGAGCGCGGCTCGTTTCCGGGCGCACAGTACGTCATCGGCCAAGATCAACTCCTAATTGCAGAAGGCGCTCTGGGGCTGGCGGTCGTTGAGCCTGAACACGTTCCGACGACGCTCGATACGATCTACGATCTCGCATCGCTCACGAAGCCCCTGGTGACGGCTCTACTAATAGTGAGATTCTCCGAGCGCGGCCTTTTGGACTTGAACGCGCCGGTCGCGCGCTACCTGGATGAATTTGAGGATGCCGGCAAGCGTGAAATCACTCTGCTTGAGCTGCTGACTCACACTTCAGGTCTTCCAAATTGGCGCCCGCTTTACCTGGAAGCGCAGACCCGCGAAGACGTACCCGCCGCGATTGCGCGAGTACTGATCGAGGAAGACACTCAAAGCTCACAAGATGCGATTTATAGTGATCTTAACTATGTTCTTTTAGGTTTCGTTTTGGAACGCGTGTCGGGCGAGCGGCTCGACCGGTTGGCAGAGCGCGAGATATTCAACCCGCTCGGCCTGAAGAGAACCGCGTTCAATCCGTCGCGCGACTGGCTTCGCGAGATCGCCGCGACCGCGCAAGGTCAGGACTTTGAATGCGTTAACGCGGCAGCCACTTCCCGGTCTGCTATCGCCTCGTCGCACCATCACCCCATCTCCTCGTCACATCTTTCGCATCCTTCGCATCGGTGGCGCCAGGGTGTTATTCGCGGAGAAGTCCACGACGGTAATGCAAACTTCATGGGCGGAGTAGCCGGACACGCCGGGCTCTTCTCTACTGCGCGCGAGGTGTTCCAAATCACAAATCAATTTCTGTTGGGGAGCGAGCTTCTGAAGCCTGACTCCCTGCATTTGTTCCGCGACAACCTGACGCCCGATTGCTCAACGTCGAGATCGATCGCCTGGATACTAGCTGAAACGCCGGACTGTTCAGCGGGATCCGCACTTCCTCGAACCGCGTTCGGGCACAACGGTTTCACCGGGACCAGCGTATGGGTTGATCCTGAAAAGCGGCGCGTGTTCGTTCTGCTAACGAACCGTGTTCACCCGAGAGTCGAGCCAATCGATATGCGAGACATAAGGCGGCAATTCAATACACTGGCGGTTGAGACGCTGAATAGTGAAACGTGATGCGTGATGCATGAAACGTGATTGGCCATATAGGTCGCATAGGTCCTCTTGTCGCGTTTCACGAATCACTCTTCACTCGAGGCAATGTGCTGAAGACTCTGGACAGATACATCGATAGCGGACCTCCGAGAGTTAGTCCTCTCGCGTCGGCGTGGTCCAACGTCGGCCATGATCGAAGGTTCACGCTTCTGCTAGCGATCTCGATCATGGTCCATCTGATTTTCTACGCTGCACTCATAAAGCTCAGCTCCTGGGCGATGATGCGAGCGATCGCGAGCGGCAAACAGCAACAGTCGCTGGTGAAGCTGATCGACATAGCCCCGCCTTCTGACCGTCCGTTACTCCGTGCCGCTCCCGAGTCGCTCGAACGCGCCGATATCAGCCGGCTTCAGTTCGATCCCGCCAGCGCCGACGATGTTCACTTGATCCAGCGTTCTCCGAAGCCAACCGAGCAACGCGGCAACAGCGGCCGGCTCCCTTCGGCTGATCAGATCGAAAAGCAACTGAGGGCATTGCGCGGCTCGAGCGACCGCGATCGCCCCGGGCCGCCGTCTCACCAACAAGCCCCACCCGAGACCTCGTCGATTCAGGCCAATCGAATTCCTCAATTCGACGAGGCCGTCACTGCTCAGATTCCTCCCACGCAAGCGGCGCCCGTTCCGCCGGTGCCTTCGCCGAAGCAGGCTTCAAACACCGCCGATCCGGCGAGCATTGAAGCGGCCCCCGCCGGCGCGCGCCGGGGCAACGCCACCGACTCAAGCGCGCTTGGACTCGAGGCTGTGCAGGCGCAATACATGGCCGTCGTTCGCGCGAAGATCAGAAAGGCCAACGAACGCATAATGCCGCGCGAGTGGATCAAGGATGTTCTTCGAGAGAAGGTGTCGGCGGATTTCTCGCTCGTGATCAAACGCGACGGACAGATTCTTTCGGCCCGCTTGATGCGCTCGACCGGGTATTCGGTGCTTGACGACCGCGCCAGACAAGCCTTATATATAGCCAGTCCCTTTGAAGGATTCCCCCAAGCCGCAGGAGACACGATCATCTTTAACGTGACCGTTTACTTTTTCACCCTCTAAGTTGTGATATGAACATTACGAATAGAAGATGCTTCAGGCGTAGCCTGGCGCTCGCTTTGACATTCATCGTCTCGATCTGCGCCGAGCTTACACCGCTTGCCGGCATTAACGCGTTGGCAGCAGAGCGACGCCTGCAGAACGAATCCCCTGTCGACTCGCCGAGCGAACTCGGTCCATACGCTTCAGCCGAAGGCCCGATCGTTCGAGTCGCGCTGATGACCGACGTTGCATCGACCTTGATTAGTTGCTCATCCGGCCTGGTCATCAATCGCGCTAACGAAGGCTTCCGGGCGGACTTCCGGGTTCAGAAGACATCGTTGTCTTCATTGCGTGTTGAGCTTCGCAAGCAGCCGGGCCCGGTCGCCCCGCTTCCTTCCAGCGCTCCCAGATATAGTGTGTTCGTTGGCAGTTCCTCCGAAGCTCGAAACGCTCGCAAGCTCGAGGACCAACTGAAGCTTGAGTTCTTTGAGCCGGTGATCATTGCCGTCGACGAGAAGAAGCAGTACGTGGTAACGATCGGCCGCTTCACAAGTCGAGACGACGCAGAAGAAATGGTGAACCGTCTTCGTGAGGCGGGCTACAAAGCACCGCGCGTCGTGTCTGATTCAAAAGCTACGCTCGTGCGCGAGACTGCAGAACCGGAGATGATAACCGATACGAACGCACGCGCTGCCAAGTACAAGGCCGAGCCCGGCGTTCCCGGGCGCTCGGGTATCTCGTCATCTCGCGGCAAAGCTCAGATGGTGGCAATCGCCGCCGACAAGGTCGTCGCTTCAAGCGAGAGCGAGTTCATCGTTTCTCCCGGCGACGAGTCGACAACCATAGCGCGCGCGAAAACGACGAAATCGGACGTCACATCGACGCTTGCTTCGTTACGAGTCGGAAACAGAGATTACCGCGGAACGATTCACTTCATCGCAAACGCGCGGGGTCGAATCAACGTCGTGAATGTGCTGCCCCTCGAACAATATCTTCGCGGTGTAGTGCCGATGGAAATCTCGGCTACAGCTTATGCCGAGATTGAAGCGATCAAGGCCCAGGCGGTCGCCTCGCGAAGCTTCGCGCTTGCGAGCCTCGGGCAACATCGTGCTGAAGGCTATGATCTGGTCAATGACTCTCGCGCCCAGGTGTATGGCGGATTCACTGCTGAACGCGAATTGACCAATCGCGCAGTCGAGCAAACCAGGGGAATTGTCGCCGCCTTCCCAAACGAGGCCGGCAAACTCGAGCCGATCCAGGCGCTGTATACAACCAACTGCGGCGGCCGCACTGAAAACAACGAAGAAGTGTTCGGGGGCAAAGCGCTAGCCTATCTGCGTTCGGTAGCCTGTGTCACCGAGCGGCAGTCGCTTGCGGGACGTGACATCGTGACTACGCGAACAGTCGAGCCACTAAACGGAACCGAGGGTCGCTCGATAACTCGTGAAATCGCGCTTCTCACCGTGCTCGCCTTTTCGCTGCCGCGCCGCCCGAGCAGCCACTATCTCCGCGGAGCGCCCGACCAGGACGAAGTGCGAAGCTGGACAGAGCAGCTCGCAAGGCTGGCTCAACGAGACAAGCCGGCGCCTGCCCGCGGCGACGTTACACGATTGGCCGAGTTCGCTCGGCTCATTGCCGCGTCGGTTTACGGGGAAGACCGCACAAGCAAAGTCCCGGCGTCCGTTGATGTCGACTACTTGCTGGCCGGCCTTCGAGTCGAGCAACTGTCACGCGAGGGTCGCGCTGACGTGGCGATGCTGTTGAAGGCGGGAATACTTCGGTTGCCGGACGACGGCGCAGTTGACGGCCGCGCTACGATCACCCGCGCGCAAGCAATCGAGACGATCGGCCGCGCGGTGCTTTTGAGATCGGTGTCAGATCTCAAGTCTCACGTCTCAAATTTGAAATCTGAAATTCGGGATCTTAGATCGGGCACCGCTGCGCCTGCCGAAAAGGGGCGCCTGATAATCGCGAAGTCGAGCGTGCCGTTGAACGCGACGCGTGCCGCGCAGGGATCGAGCTTCGTGAGCGTCAACGCAAGCTCCTCCAGCAAGCTCGCACCAAGTCAGGGGCCTTCGACCAGCAGCAAATCCACGCGACTCGCCACAAGTCCGATGTCCGAGCAAGACGATTCGCGGCGAGTTACGCAGGCCGAGAGCCAAACCGGCAGCCAATCCGGCAGTATGGACATCGCCGAAGGCGCATGGCTGTTTCGCGCAGTCGGCGGCGAGAGTTATGCGGTCGATCGCCTGACGCTGATCGGAGGCGAGCGCGTAGCTTATCACCTCAACGCCGCAGGCAGGGTTGATTTTCTTGAAGCTTCAATATCGGAGCGTGGAGTTTCGAACGACACCTCCGCTAACGTAGCTCCGTGGCAAGAGCGAGTTACCATCGAAGAACTGCAGCAGCGACTCGCTCGCGCTCACATCAATGTAGGCCGGCCCGAGCACATCGAGCCGATGGTCTTCAGCGCTTCAAGCCGGATAACCGAAGTGGAACTGTCCGGCAATGACGGCCACGCCCGATTGCGCATCCCGCAGATTCGCGGAGCGCTTGGCTTGAAGGAACATCTGTTCACGATCGATCGCGAGACTGACGCGCGCGGCCATCTGGTCGCCTTTGTGTTCACCGGCAGGGGCTCAGGCCACGGCGTCGGCATGTGCCAGGCAGGCGCCTATCGGCTGGCGAAGGAAGGCTACTCGTACACGGCGATTCTTCAGAAGTATTACACCGGAATCGAAATCCAAAAGACGTATTGAGTTTCTGTAGTCTCGATTTCGGTATCCTTCAAAAGCGCGAGCGAGTCAGACGTCTCGCGCTTTTTAGTTCCTACTACAAAATGAATTCCTCGATTGCCAGATCGGCTCGAAGTGTTTTCGACTTGGGTTGTTATCTGTATAATCACGGACTCCTGTGACGCCGAAACTCGGGAAGCAGCTTGCAGCCTGAGCATTCGAATCAATGAGAAGAGCGATCAGATACTCGGTGGCTGTTATTGTGACGCTCGCGGCGATAGGACTCGTGCTCCTGCGCGCGTCGGGAAAACCGGAAGCGCCGAAGCAGCCAATTGAGTTCGATCACTGGCAGCACGTGACCAAAGAAGAAGGTCCTCAGCTTGAATGCACGTTCTGTCATGAGAACGTAGACAAGTCTTCGCACGCGACTATTCCAAACACCAGCACTTGCATGGGATGTCATGAATCGA
>JADGNW010000466.1 GCA_017883315.1 Blastocatellia bacterium
CAGTGAAGTCACCCTTCGAGATTGGAGCAACCATAGTATTCAAGGGGGTAGAATTTTGTTCAGGTCACATCGAGCGCTCGTATTTGCGGCCGCAATCACGGCAGGGCTCCTTCTAGCTTCCACCAGCTTCACCATTGGCACTCACGCCCAATTTCGTCCGATGGCTGCGCCCGGATTTGAGATCAATGTGTTCGCCGATCCGACTAACGTGCCGGACTTTGTGAGTTGTCCGAACCAGGTGACTTGTTACACGGGGCCGCTTTCTCTCGCGTTCGACTCGCGCGGCCGTCTGTTTGTTGGAACCGGCGCGGCCAAGGTCCTGATACTGCTCGACAACAACGAGGATGGTCGAGCCGATCAGGTTAAGACTTTTGCAACGGGTCTTCCTCAGCCGTTCGGACTGGAGTTCCGAGCTAACGGCGACTTGTATGTCACCAGCAACATTGTAGGCGGCGTAGGTCGAGTGGTGCGCGTGCGCGATCTAAACGGCGACGATGTCGCCGACGAGAGTACAACAATAGTCGATAACTTGCCGAGTGAGGGCGATCACCAAACCTATCGGCTTAAGTTTGGTCCCGATGGACTGCTCTACATTGGTCAAGGTTCCTCAACCGACGCCGGCACGCCCAACGCCGGCCTCCCCGGTGAGCGGCTTTACAACGCAAGCATGCTGCGCGTCGATGTTGATAACCCTTCGCTTTCTGTCTTTGCCACGGGACTTCGCAACCCTTTCGGAATGGCGTTTGATCCGGCAAGCGGACAACTGTTTGCGGTCGACATTGGCTCGGGCGAGTTTGGAGACGTGCCGGACAATTCTCCACTCGAGGAGGTGAACTGGATTATCCCCGGTGGCAACTACGGATTTCCCGGATGCGAAGGGCCACCAGACTTCACTAATCCTGCTTGCATGGGTGTTCGGGCTCCTATTCAAACCTTTATCCAGCATTTGACGCCGACTTCGATCGCTTTCTACACGGGGCCGCAGGCTGGTGACTCCAGGAATCAAATGCTTGTTACTCTGAACAAGCATCTTTATGGCACAGGCGGGGACCTGCACCGCTTTGTGCTTACTGGAAGCACCACCACGGGGTTTCAAACTACTGAAGTGAGTCCGCCGATTGCGGACTTCGACGTGATCGATCCTAATGATGGACCCGTCGACACGGCGATTGATCCGATCACCGGAGACATCTACGTAGCGCGTTTCGACCCCGTGCATCACGCAAACGATAACGAGCACCATCATTTCATCTACCGAATACATCGAACGGGAAGCGACGCGCTGCCCTTCATCGGGCCGCCGCATCCGTCAGCGATCAAGGCGGGCTCGACCGGCGTGACCATTTCGCTGATAGTTCGTCACGTCAAAGCGGGAGCCGTCGTTTTCGACGTAACTCATAACGCAGCGCTCGTGACTCGGCAGGGTTCTTCGAGCTTTGAACTTGTGGCCGATCTGCCTGCGAGCGCAATCGCAACCGAGGGAACGATCACGCTAGAAGTGCGAAACCCCGACAGCTCGCGCTCGAATCAGCAGACCTTTGCGGTTACTAAGGGCGACCCGAATCCGCTGCCCGACAAGATTCCGCAGATCACTTCGATGTTCGTGTACAAAAAGAAGCGAGCTAACGTTTGGGACCAGATCTTCGCGGGGGCGCCGGGCAAGAAGCTGAGGCTCGTCGTCGCTGGGGCGGATTTCGATTCCGGCGCTCAACTATTAGTGAACAACGTTGCGCTCGCGCTGGAGAGTTCGAGCACCACAGAGTTAGTAGGCCAAATGACAAACGCACTGGTTGCGGCGCCAGGCACTCTGACCGTTCAGGTCCGCAACTCCACAGGCAAGACGTCGAACGTGCTCACGCTTACGGTCCTTCCGTAGCGTCCCGTAGCAGGGGCTCTGTCTCGCGTGATAAGCTCTTTTCGACCACGTGACCAGCTCCGACGGAGTCAGGCTGTGAAAACCCGCTGCATGCTAGCTTCGCTTTTCGTCCTCTGCGTCGCCCAAGCCATCATGCTCATTGCGCCGGCGATCGCTCAACAAACCGATCAGGCGATCAAGCTCGAGACCGATCTGGTCGCGATTGACGCGACGGTCACCGACAAAGACGGCAACTTCATACGCAAGCTCAAAGCTGAAGACTTCATCGTCTACGAAGACGGACAACCGCAGAAGCTCGACTTTTTCGAGGCCAATGAAGAAGCCGCGTTGACGCGCTCGCTCGCCGTTGTGTTTGCGCTGGACACCTCCGGCAGCATCAAGCCTGAAGAAATCGCAGAGCAACGCGAGGCGGCGATGAGCTTCGTCAAGCTCGTGCGGCCCGAGTCGCTGTTTGCAGTCATGGCGTTCAACAATGAAATTCGAGTGCTTCAGGATTTCACGAGCGACCCCGTGAAGTTGAGCCAGGGGTTCTCGCGCATTGGAAGAGCTGAGGGCTCGACTCGGATTTTCGCATCCATAGACCGCGCGATCTCAATGCTGAAGCGCGCGCCTCATTATCGCGGCGGGCGCAGGCTTCGGCGAGTTGTCATTGTAATCACAGACGGCTTCGACAACGTAGACCCTACCGACCAGCAAGACTTGATACATCGCGCGAACGACGCTGAAGTCACCGTGTTCTCGATCACGCTGCCTTCGTATGTGGCCGGTCTCAGCGCCAATCAGCGGAGCATGACCCTCCTGGATGTTTCTCGTATTGTGCCAATGACCGGAGGCTCTGACTTTTCGGCGGACGTGAAGGACTTCACGCCGGTGTTCAAAGCCATAGCCGAAGAGATCAGGTCGGGGTACACGCTGGCTTATTACCCGCCCGAGAGCAGCCGTCACGACGGGCGCGCTCATCAGATTCGCGTCGAGGTTCGCAAGAGCGGCGCTATCGTTCGCACAAGCCGCAACGTATATCAAGCGCCGTCCAAAGATAAGCGCAAGTGAGCAACCTCAGGTTCCTAGTAAAAACCACACTCGTCCGCTAACATTATGGTTTCCGCATACGGGCGGATAGCGCACTGATACAAGCAACCGAACTTCCGACAAGCGAATGACCGACAAAAAGAAAGTTGGAATGGTGAGCTTGGGCTGCCCCAAGAACCTCGTCGACAGCGAGGTGATGATGGGCTTGCTCGCGCGGCAGGGATACGAGATGACTGCCGACTCGAGCGCAGCCGACGTGCTCGTGGTGAACACCTGCGGGTTCATCGACTCGGCGCGTCAGGAATCGGTCGATACCATTCTCGAGATGGCCCAGCTCAAACAGACCGGCAACCTGAAGCGATTGATCGTCGCCGGTTGTCTGGTCGAGCGCTATCGCGAAGAGCTGCAGCGCGAAATCCCCGAGATAGACGCGTGCATCGGCGTCAATCAGCTAAAAGAAATCGAATCACTAATCGAGCCGAATGGTCATCGTGTGCTGCCAGTCTACAGTGACGGCGCGGCCGCGCCCGAGCTTTTCCTTTACGACGAGACCACTCCGCGTCTGCGAGCTACCGCGCCGTACACGGCTTACGTGAAGATGGCCGAGGGCTGCGATCACACCTGCGCGTTCTGCATCATTCCCAAGCTGCGCGGGGTGTTTCGGTCCCGATCGCCCGAGTCGATCCTGAGAGAAGTCGAGATGCTCGCGGCGCAGGGAGTCAAGGAGTTCGTGCTGATTTCGCAAGACACCACTAACTACGGCACCGATCTCGCGCTAAAGAATGGACTCGCCCGGCTGGTCGATTCAATCGCTGCGGTGGGCGGCGTGGAGTGGGTGCGCTTCCTTTACTGCTATCCTACTGCGATCACGAACGAGTTGCTCGACGTGATGGCAAGTCGCGCGAACGTCTGTAACTATTTCGACATTCCGCTTCAGCACGCGAGCCGCCGCGTGCTCGGGCGCATGCGACGCGGCGGCAATCGAGAAGCTTACGAGCAAATGATCGAGCGCATTCGCGAGCGCGTGCCCGACGTCGCCATTCGCACGACGTTCATCGTCGGGTTCCCCGGCGAACGCGAAGAAGACTTCGATGAGTTGCTGGACTTCGTGCGTGCCGTCAAGTTCGATCGAGTCGGCGTCTTCACCTACTCGGACGAGGAATACTCAGCAGCATTTGAGCTTGACGCGAAAGTCGATCACTCGATCGCGAAAGACCGCGAGCAGCGTTTGATGAAAGAGCAGGCGCGAATATCTTTTTGCAGGAATCGACGACTGATTGGAAAACAAGTGAAGGTCTTACTCGAAGGCAAGTCCAAAGAGAGTGACCTTCTCCTGGAAGGCCGAATGGAATCGCAAGCTCCTGAGATCGACGGCTCGGTGCTGATCAACGATGTGCCCGACGGTTCCAACGCGCGCCCCGGCGATTTCGTCACGGTCGAGATCACCGACGCGCACGATTACGATTTGATCGGCCGGGTAGTCTGACTCGTTATTCTAGGGGCGGCCCTCCGTAGCCGCCCCTGCTTTATGGCAACGGACCTTGTTTACGCGAACAGGGGCGGCCACGGAGGGCCGCCCCTACATGTGTGATGTCAATCGCTCAAACGACAAACAGAAAGACGCGACCGCTCGATAGTACGGCGTATGCACTGGCGACCGGACTTGGAGCGGGGTTCGTTCCAATCGCTCCCGGAACGGTGGGGTCGGTTGAAGGTGTAGTAATTTTTCTTGCTGTTCTTGCGCTTCATCTTGGGCTGTCCGCTTCGCTGTTACTGCTCGCGATCTTGAACCTTGTCGTATTTGGCGTCGGCGTTTGGGCATCAACGCGCACTTGCGAGATCACCGGACTCAAAGATCCGCGCCTGGTTGTGATCGATGAAGTCAGCGGCCAGTTGATTGCGCTCACTCCGCTCGCGCTCTGGCCGTCGTTCTCGATCGCCGCTGTAGTTATAGGGTTTCTTCTCTTTCGGCTGTTCGATATCTACAAGCCTTACCCAATTCGCAAGCTCGAACGTCTTCACGCCGGACTGGGCGTTATGGCTGACGACGTGCTCGCAGGAATCTACGCGGCTGTGCTGTTATGGCTGGGTCATCTCGTCCGCCTGATATAATCCCTTCTGCAAATGAAGCTTGATCAAATGAGTGAGACGATCGAGCGTGTGCGTCAAAGCAGCGAGCCTCGCATTGAGATAATAAAGCGAGCCGCGACTGCCGGCGGGCGGCTCGGCGTTTTTGCTTCGTCATTCAACCCGCCTACAATCGCGCACGTCGAGCTCATCCGCCGAGCTACCGAAGCGTTCCTGCTCGACGAAATTCTCGCGCTTGCAGGCCAGACCAACGCAGACAAACTTAGCTACGAGTGCTCGCTTGAAGATCGAGTTGCGATGATGGAACTCGAGTTTGCGAATGATGCTCGAACGTCGATTGGATTGTCGTCGCACGCGTTCTATGTTGATATCGTTGAGGCTCTTCGGTCGGTCTATCCGCCGCAAACCGATTTGCACTTCATCGTCGGCTTCGATACATTCGAGCGCGTGCTTGACCCGGAAGACAAATACACGAAGAGGTACCACCGCAAATTCAGCGGCCGTCTCGAAGCGCTCGAGTATCTGTTTGCTCGGAGCAGCTTTATAGTAGCGGCCCGCGCGGGAACCGGGCTCGACAGCGTCAGGCTGCACGTCGAGCGCGAACCCGTAGTGCCTAGCGATCGAGTGCTCTATTTAGATTTTCCTCCTGACCTCGGCGAGCTTTCGGCGACCGAGGTCCGCAATCGTTGTCGCGCTGGTGAATCGATCAAGGGACTCGTGCCCGCGGCAGTCGAGCAATTCATGAACGAGCAGGGGTTGTACAAAACGTAAGGGAGACATGCTGAGAGCTGAAATAATCGCCATCGGATCCGAGTTGCTCACGCCTCATCGAACCGACACGAACTCGCTTTGGCTGACCGAACGATTGAACTCCGTAGGCATCGAGGTCCAGCTCAAGACCGTTGTTGGCGATGATGAAGCAATCCTGGAAGAGAGCTTGCGCGATGCGCTTAAGCGTTCGGATGTCATCATCTCCACCGGAGGGCTTGGGCCTACGGAAGACGACATTACGCGAAAGGTCTTCGCGCGAGTTACGGGCCGCCAACTGAAGCTTGATTACGAAGTTCTCGCCGGCATACGCGAGCGGTTCGCGAGCCGGGGTTATCAGATGACTCCCAACAACGAACGGCAGGCGCTCATTCTGGTTGGGGGCAAGGTGTTGGCAAACCCGAACGGGACCGCGCCGGGAATCAAGATCGATCAGGAAGGCAAGCTGATCGTCTTGCTGCCCGGGCCGCCGCGCGAGAATCAACCGATGTTCGACGACTACGTGATGCCCGACCTTGAAAGGATGTCACGCGGTGTACGAATGGCGAGCCGCGTACTGAAAGTTACCGGCCTCGGCGAGTCGGCTCTCGACGATATGATCGCGCCGATCTACAAGGAGTACACCAATCCTTCGACTACTGTTCTGTTCACCGATTCCGAGATCGAGATACACTTGACGGGCTCCGCCGACACGGCAGCCCGCGCCGAAGAGATAGTCGACGAACTGACTGACAAGCTTGAAGAGAAACTCGGCTATTATCTTTACTCGACGACGGGCGAATCCCTGGAGGAAGTTGTTGGTCACCGGCTCCGATTGAAGCAGTTCACTATCGCAACTGCCGAGAGCTGCACCGGCGGGCTGGTAGCCGAACGCATCACTCGCGTGCCCGGCTCGAGCGACTACTTTGTCGGAAGCGTCGTCAGCTATACAAATGAGGTGAAGTCACGCTTGCTCGACGTGCCCGAAGAAATGATCGAGCTCCACGGCGCGGTGAGCGGCGAGGTAGCCGAGGCGATGGCGCGCGGCGTGAAAATGCGAACCGGCGCGACGATCGGCGTGAGCGTAACGGGAACGGCAGGGCCGGGCGGCGGAACTGATGCTGTGCCTGTGGGAACGGTCTACGTTGGCTTGTCCGACGACGTGGTGACCTCGAATCGAAGGTTGGTGTTGCCCGGTGATCGACATCTCGTCCGTTGGAGAGCTTCGACCGCCGCGCTTGAGATGGTTCGGCGCCGGTACCTCCTTTAGTACGCATGCCCTCACTCGAACATCTTCTTTCTCAACTCGAAGAATCGAAGCGGACGTTCGGCGCCGGCAAAGGCGCGCGCACGGAAAGACTTCTTGCGCGGCTCGGGCGACGCCGGTTCCGCGACCTCGATATTCTGATTCGATTTCACGAGGCGCTGCTCTTTGTGCGTTCGCACCCTCAAA
>JADGNW010000086.1 GCA_017883315.1 Blastocatellia bacterium
TACCTGCACTGAAGGCTCCGGTGAGCGTGGTGCCCATCCCGGTCAGTGAAGCATCTGCGCGCCCCTCTTCGATGACGGCTTCACCCACACGTTGATAGAAGCGTGCCGCTCGCTCCGTCACCTCACGAGCGATCTGCTCGTTGATTCGTAGGTTCCATTTCCCGAACTGAAGACCGAGATGGGCCAGGGTGCTGATCGCCAGGCGACTGGCCTCTTCACCACGCGCCGCGCCCCCCATGCCGTCGGCTACGACCATTGCGTAGCCCCATTCCTGAAAGTGCTCCGGCACGTCACCGCTGGGCAGGTTGCTAAACAGCGTCTCCTGATCCCGACCAAGCCGAGTGATCAGATAATGATCTTCATTGATGGGCCGCACCTTTCCCGTATGCGATAACCCTCCGAACTCTACTTTGACGGTCGCAGAGAGAAACTCGAAGTCCTTGTCTTCGATGAGGGGTGAAACTCGATCCAACTCATTCGTGTCTGTCTCTTTGGCCATGGTTCTCGTCTCGTTGATAAACTCGCCGCAGTCTAGGAACCACGGGAGCTGGAAAAAACATGGGGCTGGAACCCGCCTAGTCTGCCTCGGGAGCCGGGGGTACTGTCAACTTAAAGCGGTGGTGGGGTAATGTGTGTTGCTGGCAAACTTGATAGTGTCAAGGTCGCTTTCCTTCATGACATTTTGCTGCCTGGGAATAGGTCGTTGACGCTCAAAAAGCAGCCTGAAAAAGGCATTCGTGAGACAAAACAAGCGAGAGAGCTGGGCGCCTCTTCTGGTTACAATCTTTTCATGAGCTTAAGTTGGAATATCTCCCCGGGCGGCGCCGGCAAAGCGACCTCAGGTCTTAAGGAATGCCAGCAGGTCGGCGTTGAGCTGGTCTTTGTGCGTGTCCGCGAGGCCGTGGGGCGCGCCCGCGTAGACCTTCAAGGTCGCGTTCTTGACGAGCTTCGCTGAGCGAAGTGCCGCGTTGCCGATCGGCACGATCTGGTCGTCGTCGCCGTGAATAATCAGCGTCGGCACGTCGAACCTCTTGAGGTCTTCGGTGAAATCCGTCTCGGAGAACGCCTTGATGCAGTCGAAGGTGTTCTGGGCACCGGCCTGCATCCCCTGGAGCCAGAACGAGTCGATCATGCCCTGCGAGACCTTGGAGCCGGGCCGGTTGGCCCCGAAGAACGGGCCGCTGGCGAGATCCTGGTAGAACTGCGAGCGGTCGGCGATGGAGCCGTGGCGTATCTCGTCGAATTTCTCAATCGGTAAGCCGCCGGGATTAGCCGCCGTTTTCAGCATCAGCGGGGGGACGGCGGAGATCAGGGCGGCCTTGGCCACCCGTTTCGTGCCGTGGCGGCCGATATAGCGGGCGACTTCGCCGCCGCCCATGGAAAAGCCGATCAGGACGGCCCTCTTCAGGTCGAGCGTTTCGATGAGCTCCGAGAGGTCGTCGGCAAAGGTGTCCATCTCGTTGCCAGTCCAGGGCTGGCTCGACCGGCCATGGCCGCGACGGTCATGGGCAATGCAGCGATAGCCGCTGGAAGCTAAAAACAACATTTGAGCCTCCCAGCTATCCGCACTGAGGGGCCAGCCGTGGCTGAACACCACAGGCTGTCCTGTGCCCCAGTCCTTGTAATAGATCTGCGTACCGTCTTTCGTCGTAATCGTGCTCATTGTTTGCCTCCTTTTTTATCGGCAGGGGATCGTCGACCTCTCACGTCCGTCCAACGCTGGCGCTCAGCGTCCTATTGTAAGACGAGCTCGTGCAATATACAATTTCGGCGCAAACTGTTTTGCCCAGCTTCGGCCAACTACAGTTCGATCCTATTCGTGAGCGCCTTGTGCATAGTCACTTCATCTGCGTACTCGAGGTCCGAGCCCACAGGCACACCCATCGCGATCCGCGTGATTCGCATGCCGAGCGGTTTCAGCAACTTTGTAAGATAGTTCGCAGTCGCTTCGCCTTCGGTGTTTGGATTCGTTGCGAGGATGATCTCTTCGACTTCTTCAACACGCAATCGCTCGAACAGGTTCTTGATCTTCAACTGGTCGGGCCCGATTCCTCGAATCGGTGACAGCGCGCCGTGCAGGACGTGATAGAGACCGCGGTACTCGCGAGTCTTTTCGATCGTGACCAAATTATAGGGCTCTTCTACGATGAGGATCGCGCGGCGGTCACGCCCGGGGCTCGTGCAGTAGCGGCAAGGATCAACGTCTGTGATGTTGTTACAGGTCGAGCAAAAGATGATCTTGTCTTTGACTTCCTGAATGGCTTCGATCAGGCGGTCGGTCTCTTCGCGTTCGGCGCGCAGGATATGGAACGCAAGGCGTTGAGCGGATTTTGCTCCGACGCCCGGCATCTTCTGAAGTTCATCGATGAGCTTTGTTACGGGTTCCGCGTAGTCGAGCATCATTTCCTATGCATGTAGGAGCGGCACTCCGGTGGCCGCCTCATAACCTTCGTAGTAACGAATTCATTCGTTACAGTTGGCCAGAAAACGAATAAATTCGTTACTACGAAGCTTGGCAACAGTCATGGTCATGGGTTGTGAGACGGCCTCCCAGGGGCCGCCCCTACATTTCAGATCAGGCCGTCAGGAAGCCCCATCCCACCGAGTTTTGAGCCGAGCTTTCCTTTCATCGCTTCGTCGGCTTTTCGGGACGCTTCATTGACCGCCGCGATGATCAAGTCCTGAAGCATCTCGACGTCGCCGCTCTTGACTGCTTCGGGATCGATCTTCAAGTCGACCAACTCTTTCGCGCCGTTCATCGCGACGCTGACTACGCCGCCACCGGCGCTCGCATCGACGCGGATGCGTTGCATCTCGCGCTGCATGTCTTCCTGCATCTGCTGCGCCTGCTTCATCATTTCCTGCAAATCAAAACCACCTGGCATTTTCATTTGACCTTGCCTCCTGCTTTCCTCTGTTACGTGTAGTCCTAACCGGCCCGCCGACGACTAAAACTATTGCTCGGGTTTGATGACTTCGATGACCTCGCCGTGAAATTTGTCGACGAGTGCGCGAAGCTTTGGATCAGTGACGGCTGCTTCTTTGGCTTTCTCTTTTCGGCGAGGCTGTTGCGCTTCAAGCTTGCCGGTGACCGAGGCCCAGAGCGTGAGTCTGCGGCCGAGCACTTCTTCGCAAGCGTCTTCGATAGCGATGCGTTTGTCACGCGCCTCGACTTCGCTCTTGCACTTGCTGTTCTCGGGGCCGTACGACACGCGAAAGTAGTCGCCCTCTATCGTTATGCTTCCCTTGTCGAGCGCCGTAACGATCATCATTTTCCGCTTCGCTTCGAGAGCAGCTTTGATCTTATCGACTGGATCGTCTGCCGATGTGCCGGGCGCCCGCGTGCTGCTTGTTCTTGAGTCGGACGGCGCATCGTAAGTCTTATCGATCGGCCGCTCGGGCGTCGTCGAGGCTTCCGGCTTCGACCTTTCAGCCGCACCGCTCGCGGCTGCCGTGACTGGTGCCGGGGAACCGGCCGCTTCGGCGGGCGAAGCCGCAGTCTCCTTTGTCGATCGAGCCTGGCCAGCACTCGATTGACTCGACTGAGTCTCCCGGGGGCGAGCCGGCGAGGGTGCGCGAGTTGACGTAGAAGGCGTACGAGATTGGAACTGAGATGGGCGCGAGTCGCGCGTGGCGGTCTGAGTACGCCCGCTTGTTGAAGAAGATGTTCCGCTCGCGCCACCAACCCTGAATTCGAGCGCCTCGATTCGATGTATCGCTTCTTCAAGCAGGAATAGCTTTCGCGCTTGAGCGAGCTTTACGAGACCTACTTCGAGTTGAAAGCGCGGCTGCGATGAGTTTCGGATGTCTTGTTCAGTCTTGGTGATGATAGAGAAGAACCGCAGAAGATCCTGTTCTGAGAAAAACCCGGCAAGCCGCTTGAGCGCGTCGGCTTCACTCTCCGGCAACTGGACAAGTTCAGGATCGAAGCCTGCGATCTTGACTACGAGCAAGGCGCGGATGTGAACCATCATCTCACGGCAAAAGTTGCGAAGATCATAACCGCGCGAGACGACTTGCTCGACTATACGAACCAACTGCTCGGAGTCCTGATCGGCAATTGCTTGCAGCGTTGTGTTTAGAGTCTCGATGTCAACGAGGCCAAGCGCTGCCGAGACGTCGTCGTCGGCTACCGTCGTGCCCGAGAAGCTGATCACTTGATCCAGAGCAGATTCCGCGTCGCGCATCGAGCCTTCGCCTCCGCGCGCAATTGCCAGCAGAGCAGCGTCGCTGATCTGAACTCCCTCCTTGCCCGCGATGTAGCGAAGCTGCTCGACGATCTTTTTGAGCGTGATCGTTCGGAACTCGAATATCTGGCAGCGCGAGAGAATCGTCTCAGGCACCTTGCCCTGATCGGTAGTCGCGAGAATGAACACGACTCCGGGGGGAGGTTCCTCGATCGTTTTGAGCAGCGCGTTGAATGAATGCGAGGAGAGCTGATGAACTTCATCGATGATGAAGATCTTGTGGCGATCGCGCGCCGGAGAGATTGCGATGCTGTTGATAATGACTTCGCGAACGTTATCAACCTGAGTGTGCGACGCGGCGTCGATTTCCTGAACGTCAATCGATCTCGAGGCCGTTATGTCCAGACAAGACGGGCAAGCGTCGCACGGCTCGGAAGTGATCCCTTTTGCACAGTTCAGTGCTTTCGCAAGTATTCGCGCTGTCGTCGTCTTGCCCACGCCGCGAGCGCCGGTAAACAAGTAAGCGTGATGCAGCCGCCCTGACTTGATCGAGTTCATCAGCGTGCGCGTGATCGATTCCTGTCCGACGACTTGTTCGAAGGATTGCGGTCTGAACTTTCGAGCTATTACGTGAGAGTCTGACATGTTATTGCGCGCGAAGTTTCGATTGCCTCTGCTAAAGCCTGCATCCCCGGAATGCCATGAATGCCTCGTATAACTTCATAACGTTCGCGGGTACCTCTGCCTGCGTAGAATCGTCCCAGAACGACGCGTAGGTTGTTTCAATGCCGCCGAGCTCACGCCGCTGCAGGACCAACGCAGTCACATAACAATCGTAGCATGGACCACTGACCTTCGATCCGCCCCAATTTGCCGAAGCCTCGACCGAGGTGACTATCTTTGCCAAAGCCCGCATTGGATCGTCAGTGAGCCTTCGACTGCACGTGCCATCCACCCCTTTCCAACTCACGAAGCCGTCCGACATCACCGTCAGGTCGCCTCTTCCAACGCCAATGAATCCGCCTCGCGAAACTATATGAACCGCCCAGGCATTCTCGCCTTGGGGTAGCGTGAGGGGTTGCACGGCAAAAGGAGGCGGAGTCTGAGGTCCCGTTTTCTGCGCGTTATCAATCGGTTGCCCACCGAGCGGTTGTACGCCGCGCGGAATTCGCTCGGATTCCCGCGGTGCCAGCGTGAAGAGACTCTGTGCTGAAATGATCGCCAGCGTCAGGAATGTTACGAGATTAACCATGGGCAGCCTGCTGAAACGGGCAAACTGGTCAGGCTCCGGAGAGGCCGCGGCACATCCGAGGTCCGCTACCGTTGCTCCGTTCCCGGCCTGGCGGGTTTGCAGCCTCGCGATTGCACGGCGTCCGGAGCCTGATAAAGCGAGATGTCAGAGATCAAAGGTCAGAGATCAGAAAAGCAGAAGGCAGAAAGCAGAAGGCGGAAGGCAGAAAGCAGAAGGCAGAACCAAGTTGGCTCTTACTGACCTCTGGCCTATTGAACCTCTGCTTCTGACCTCTGGCTTTTGCATTCTGCCTTCCGCCTTCCGCCTTCTGCCTTCCGCCTTCTGCTTTTCTGATCTCTGACTTCTGATCTCTGACCTCTTTCCTGGCGGAGAGGGTGGGATTCGAACCCACGGTACAGTTTCCCGTACACAGCATTTCCAGTGCTGCCAGTTAAGCCACTCCTGCACCTCTCCACAAATAAGGCAAAAGGAAAAAGGTAAAAGGAAAAACTGAGCAGGAGTTGTTTCCAGCGTCTTCCTTTTGCCTTTGCCTTTTTACTTTTGCCTTTGAACTCTGGCGGAGAGGGTGGGATTCGAACCCACGGTACCCTTACGGGTACAACGGTTTTCGAGACCGCCCGATTCAACCACTCTCGCACCTCTCCGTAAACTATTGAGCGCTGCGCCTGTCGCGAAAAAAAGATTGTAGCACCCGGCGACATTCGCCCTCAAGGATTCCACCTTCGACGCTTACTTGATGATTCAAGAAATCCGCATTGCAGATACCGAAGTGCGTCTCAACCGCGCCTGCTTTCGGATCGTCAGCTCCGTACACGAGTCGCTCGACGCGAGCGTGAACCAGTGCGCCTGCGCACATCGCACACGGCTCGATGGTCGAGTACATCGTTGCCCCGATGAGCCGATAGTTGCCGATGGCGCTTGCGGCTTTTCTGAGGGCGACGATTTCGGCATGCGCAGTCGGATCGCTAGCTCCTATCATCGCGTTCCGACCACGCGCGATCACATTGCCGCCGAGCACGATTATCGCGCCGACTGGAACTTCGCCATCCTCGCTGGCAGCTTCAGCTTCAGTCAGTGCTTCTCGCATGAAATCTTCATCGATCGGCAGCATGTTGCGTTTCCTGTCGCAGAGACAAACGCGAATGTTAGAGGGCCATCTGATCAGTGTCAAGAAAACGGCCCACCAGGCTATGTCGATTGGGGACGATTGCGCTGCCGAGCCCCGCAGGGCAGAATCAACTTCTGAATACCAGCCTCGGTGGGAAGAAGGGCAAGCAGATCACGATGCTTCTCAACACGCGCAATGGGCCGCTCTACTACGAAGTCGACGGCGACGGTCCGCCTCTTGTTTTCGTGAGCGGGTGGGCAATGTCGTGTGAGTGTTGGCGGCCGGCGGTCGCGATGCTTAAACGCAAGTATCGCTGTTTGATTTACGACTCGCGCGGCGTCGCGCGCTCGCAGCCTTCCTCGGTCGATGCAAGCTTCACAATCGAAGATCACGCCGAAGATCTGCACACCGTGATCGAGACCACGGGGGTCTTCGACGCTACAATCGTCGGTCATGAGTTGGGTTCATTGGTTGCGGCCGCGAGCGCCGCTCGCCATCCGCAAGATGTGCGATCGCTGATCGTCGTCAGTCCGCGGCGCGGCTTCTCAGAAGATGACGTGAAGAGTCTGGCGGTGTTCACGCCTGCTTCGCTAGCGTTGCGAGAGCTTGCGGCCTACCCGCTTTTGCGAAACCTGGTCGCAAGGCGGTTTCGCCGCGCGCCCCAGCCCTATCGCGACAGGCTGTTCAACGACTTTGCGGATCTGAGCCCTCGCGCAGCATACGAGACCGCGATATCGGCATCGAGCGATGATGCGGTCGAATGTCTCTACGACACAGTCCGTCGCACCGCTTCTCCGTTCCTGATTATATGTGGCGAGAAAGATAAGAAGGGCGCGGCAGAAGGGCGCAGACTGTTTTCATTGGCGAGGGCAGGGAAGCTCGCGACGCTGCGCGACTGCGGATTCCTGCCTATGCTAGAATACCGCCGCCAGTTCGTGAAGCTCATCGAAGGTTATGCTTCAATTCAGCAGGCCACCAACCGCCGTGCTATTGTGAGATCCTGATCACAACGGTCTTGAGCGTCGAAGGCTATGGAATCGCGCGCCTCTACAATGAGCACATACTCAGTCGAAGAAAGCCAAGCTGCGGCGTTAGTGCCGTCGAAAAGACTCGCTCTGTTCGCCCTTGTTGGACTGACGGCGGTCTTCATAGTGAGCGTGTTGCTCAAGCCTTCGACTGGTGAGTACTTCACTGTATGCGGCTTTAAGAACCTCACGGGTCTGCCTTGCCCCGGTTGTGGCTTGACTCACTCGTTTTGCGCTCTCGCCAAGGGGAGCGTGGGAGAAGCATTCGAGTTTAACTTGCTTGGGCCGTTTCTTTACGCGGTCTTGGTCTTGGTATGGGTTCGGTCTGCTTGTGTGTTGTTCAACAGAGAGAAAGCGGTACGAGTGTTTGATCGAATCGCGGAACGTCTTAATATTGTTCGGGCGTTCGCATATGCGTTCGTAGTTTACGGCACTGCTCGAATCGTTTACCTGCTCGCCTTCCAGTCGTCAGCTTATCAGGAAAGCCCTCTGTCGCGACTGATCGCGCGGTTCATTCATTGATGGGCATTGACGGATCGGTCAGAGTGTAACAGTGAAATCAATAGTCCTGTAAGGGCGGCGCTCCGTAGCCGCCCCTCTCTGCGATTGATGGTTTCACCGCGCGGGGAGGGGCGGCCACGGCGGGACCGCCCTTACAGGACTGGTTGTTGCGCGCTGGCGAAGTCTTTCTTAGATGAGACTAGTGCTTCCGCTGCTCACTGCGGAAAATGCGTTGTATTTCCATATCGCGCAAGGGATCGCGATCGGCGTGACGTTCCTCTTCCTCGCTCGCCCCGCTTGCTCGTCTAAGTAAGCTTAGCGCGCGGTCCTTAACTTTCTTGATCTCTTTGCGGCCGTCTTCGAATTCTATCTCTACCGCCGCTGTCTCACCGGTGCCAAGCACTCGATTGACCGTGCCGTACAGTACGCCTGCCGGCATTGCGTAGCTTACTTCGTCGCCCTTCTTGAAGTCCGTGCGATGACCTTTGTTCATGCTTGCGTGTACCTCGTTATTCGAGATTGAGCTAAAGAAATCACGCAACAAGTTTCACGCATCGCGTTGCACGGATCAAGTCTCATTCGTCACTCTTCAATCTTCACTCTTCAAGAGACGCCAGTCCCGCCCTTATCGCGAATCGCACCAAACCTGGTACGTCGTGAATTTCCAGACGCTCCATCAACTGCGCCCGGTGGGTCTCGACAGTCTTCGCGCTGATGTTCAGAATTTGAGCTATTTCCTTAGTGCTGTGTCGCTCGGCGATCAACTGCAGGATTTCGCGCTGTCGCGGAGTCAAGCGTTCGATCAGCGCGCGATCAGCGCTCAAATGACCAGCCTTGTCTTTTCCCACGCGAGCGGAGACCATCGGGCTAAAATAGTTGTCGCCGCACGACACCGCTTTGATCGCCTTCTCGAGCTCGACCGCCGCGCCACTCTTCACGAGGTAACCAGCCGCTCCTGCGTTGATCGCTTCGCGGACGTACTCGTCATTCGCATACATTGAGAGGACGATTACACGAACGGCGGGAAACTCTTTGGTGATGCGCGCGGTTGCTTCCAGCCCGTTCAGCCCTGGCATCGCGATGTCCATCAGGACCAAATCCGGATGGCTCTCACCGACCAGGCGCAACGCTTCACGGCCGTCCTTGGCCTCAGCTATGACTTTCACGTCGCGGAGTTGTTCGACGAGCGCGCGAATACCGGCGCGCACGAGCGTGTGATCATCCGCAAGCAGAATATTGATCAACTGCACTGGCGTCGACTCCTCGA
>JADGNW010000467.1 GCA_017883315.1 Blastocatellia bacterium
GATCTGAAGCCGGGGGACGTCGGCTACTTGACCTGGTTGCACGGTGTGCTCTACGCAAACGAATACGGCTGGGACCATACCTTCGGAGCTTACGTAGCCGGACCACTGGCTGAGTTCGCCAAGTCTCATGCCGATCGAGAACGTATCTGGATAGTCGAAAAGGACACCACGGTAGCCGGCTCGATCGCCATCGTTCAAGCGTCAACCGAACAAGCCCAGCTCCGATGGTTCTTGCTTCACCCCGATCTGCGCGGGAAAGGAATCGGCCGGATGCTGATGGAGGAGGCCATCAGCTTCAGCAAAGCAACCGGCTACTCGATGATTTTTCTGTGGACGACGAGCGTGCTCGCTGCGGCGGCGAAGCTCTATGAGTCATTCGGATTTCATATCACAGAAGAAATAACGCACGAGTTGTGGGGCGCGACTGTGACCGAACAACGATATGAGTTGAATCTCTAACTACTCTCGGTACCCGACAAGACTTGCCACGTAACTGGCTCTGGGAGCCTGCTGCGGGAAGACTTGCCTTACCGGAATCTCAAGATCAGTGAATCCAGATCGGACGCGCGCGGAGACGAACTGCGAGTCCGCGCGAGGCAAGTCAATGCCTCGCGCGGACTCGCGACGTTCTCAAGGGATGGCAACATAGACAGAGAAGTCTAGTTTCTCTTACGCGTCGTACATCGCGGCTATCAAGCAGCCTCGAGCCGTTGCCGTAAGAGGATCGTCGGCCATTCGTATCTCGGATATCTCGAGCGGGAATTTGTCGCGCTCGATCGCCTGCCGGAACTTCTCGAGGAATCCTTTTGGCTTCGCCGTTCCGCCGCTCAACACGATTGGTATCGGCTTGTCGATCCTCGGCAGGTTCTTCGCCTCGGCAAGCGAGCTACGCAGCGACTCGACCAGCGACAGGATCACATCGTCGTAGTAGATGTGAAGCGCGCTCTCGTATTTGTTCTGCGGCGCGCGCGACAGATCCAGACTCTCTTCCTTGATCAGCCGAATCCTCGTCGGTAATTCACCGGTCACCGCTCCAACGTTGCGATCGATGTAGTCGCCGGCCTTGTTCATGCTGAAGGTCATAACCGGTATCGACATGAACGCGAGGGCGATGTTGCACATTCCGCCGCCGCAGCTCACGCCGATGCCGCTGAAGTTTTCCTTCTCGAGCTCAGCAAACACGACGGCGAGACCTTCGTTGATTCCCTTCGCGTTGTAGCCCATCGAGTTGAGCAGGTCGCGCAGCATCGCTTCGTGATAGACGAGGTTGGGCGAGCCTTCGTTGCGAAGCGCGCCGGGCACGCTGAAACGCATGTTCTCGCCGTTCTTTGTCTTGCGCACCAGTTGCTGAATGATGGCCTGCATCACCGACATCGAGTACTCCTCGGCCGGGTTCAGCGTGCCGCCGTTCATCGGTCTGCGCACTTCGGTGTTGAAGACGTTCGCAAAGCGCGCGGCTTCGTTGCCGTAGACTTGCAGCGTCGTGCCACCGTTCAACTGATAGCTCACGTTGTTCTGCTTCAAGATACTTTCGGTGAACTTCGAGTAAGGTACGGCGATGAACGCATTCAGCTCAGCCTTAGCCCTCACGTGGTCAGTCGGGCCGCTAGCCAAGACGAGCCGGCTTGTTCCGACGTCCAGACCAAGCGCGGTGCCCTCGGCTGCGGTCATCTGATTATCAATGGTTTCCCTTTCTAGCTTCTTATCCATGTTGCCTCCAATGTTGTTTTCGTTTTTGAGCTTGAGGGGCTCAGTATTCAAACTAACGACCGCCTGTCGAGAAGCCGTCAACTTCACGGCCTTGCCAGCGGGAATTCGTCGATGGGAGCCGCCAGGGAACTGCGAAGGCACGTAGCCACGTCGCTTCGATTTCAAGTGCAAGCGACCGAGGCCGCGTACGTGAATGACGCTTGCGTTTTCAAGCTCGCGCTTGATCGTGTCGAGCGCAGCTTCAACGCCACGAGCCGCTTCGTGCCGCTTTAGTCCGGTTCGCTTCGTCGCCTCTTTAATTAAGTCGGACTTGTTCATATCTCATTCGTGAAACGTGATGCGTGACGCGTGATTCCACGTAGTAACGAATTCATTCGTTCGTCTCTGAAAGCGCCAAACAACAGAACGAATGAATTCGTTACTACGTGGGGTTCTGCGTCACTCGTCACGTTTTACTCATCACGTTTCATTGTTCCTTCTCAATTGCGCGCTGCTTCGAGTACGCATGCTGAAAGCCTCGCGCCAGTTGGCGACGTTTCTCTTCGACGGACGAGCCGTCCTTCTCGGCTGCTTCCTTAAGTCTCGCGTCGGCTTCCTCCAGTCCAGGCCACTTGCCTCCCGCGGCCGAAACGTAAGCCTGGTCATAGCCAAATCCAAGCCTTGAGATCGCTGCGAGCTCGGTCTCGTATTTGTTGCTCAAGCCGAGCGCTTCAAACGGAAACTCCGACACCCAATCCGTGTGGTAGCCCATCAGATGATTCGACGGGTTCACGCTCACCAATCCGTGAGTCACGCAGTTGGCATCATCGATTCCGTACTTCGAACGCAGCACGGCAGTCAGAACTCGCGCGGCATAAATCTGAGCTTCATTGATCCCCTCGGCGCCCATCGCCGCTCCGCGACCTTCGAAACATATCCCGATAAAACTCGCGCTCAGGTTGACGTAGACGCTGCGGCCGTCGCTCCAAACTGAGTTGCCGGCGTGATTGGCTTCGAATTCATCGCGCACGATTCTGTAAGTCCGGCCGAACCTGTCGATCAGGTAGTTGTACAACCGATGAGCGCGGGCGTACTCAAGCAGAGCGCGCGAGTGGTCTTGCAGAGACGAGTTATACCGATCGGCAAACGGCAGAAGGTCGCTTTCGGAAACGTGATAGACAATACCGACCGGATTTGAAAAAGTCTCACTCGCGCTGGAGTTGCCCGCGCTGGAGCCGGCTGCGCCGGACCAGGAGGACAGCGACTCAAGATCAAACTTGTAGAAGCTGCGTTTCGCTCCCGACGTCTCGAACTCGGTCAGAACGCGTGCGCCGTTGCTGTAGAACTCAAACCCCTCGCCTTCGTCTGCGAGCCATACTCGGTCGAGTGTCAGCCCGGCTCCTGAACCGATCGCCGCAACGGCTTCGCTGCCATTCGAGCCCGCAGCCACGGGTTGGCCGCTTGTCGCCAAGTCCTTCGCTTCGGTGGAAACTGACAGGCTGCTCGCGATTTTGGATACGGCGTATACCAGACTCGCACCCGCGAAAAGCGCAAGCGCGACACACACCGCGTACAGCGCGTACCGAATTCTATACAACAGCGACGTGAGCCGTATGCCCAGCGGCGCCGGTTGATCGATCGGTAATACTTTTGCGAGCTCTACGATAATCATTGCGCGATCCGGAAGCGTTCCCAGGAACGGTATTCTCTTCCACAGGCTGTTGGGTTGATCGTTCTTCAACGCGTTCTTCAGAAACCTCAACCGCAGCACCGGCGACTGGATGTATGTCGAGTACCGCTCGACGACCCGTGCGTACCTGAGATTCTGCGGATGAAAGTCCTGCATCGTTGAAGAATCCTTGGGCTTCTTCAGGGCTGCTCGTACTGCGAAACAATCAACTGTAACGACATCCCCGCCGCCTTCGCGCGGAGCTGCGCTTCAGCGGCGAACTTCTGCGCATCCTCGGCGGTGTTGAATCTGCCTATGCGAACTCGAAACCATCGGCCACGCCGCGCCAGATCGGCGCTGACCACGTAAGACGGCACACCCGCAGCTTTCAACTTCTCGGCGAATTCATCAGCCCCGGCTTGAGTTGGAAACGCTGCGGCTTGTAGCGCGAAGCGTCCGTTGGTGTTGCTGGTCTCACTTGCAACGACAGCGTTGGAAGACGCTTGTTCCGTTGGGTGCGCTTCCATGCTTGCGGGGCTTGCAGGCGCCTCGGAAGGAGTTGACTGCGGCTGGCTTTGAGCAGTCGAATCCGCGGGCTTTGGCGTGGACTCGCGAGGTTCGGGCGCGAGCCCTAAAGGAACAGCATCAGTCGGCAGCGGCTGATCTCGAGATATCTGAGGATAGATGAAATAGTAGAACCCCGCGCCGACGGCGAAAATCATAAGCAGTGCGAATGGGATCTTGAACTTTGCGAACGATCTTGCTCTTGGCGGCCCCATCAGCACCGGCCATTCGCTGCGCGAGTAATCCCACGCAGGGAGCGGCTCCTCCCACGGATCAGCCACAGCAGCAGCACTCATCGATTGCGTATCCCTGGTTTCGACTGGGGTTTCGACTGGGGTTTCGACTGGAACATGCTCATTGGGTTCGGCCAACTCAGGAATGGTGGCGGTGGAAGATGGCTCATTAGGGTTGCCGTCGTCAGACAATGAAAGATGAAGCCCACTCAATTCAGCTCGGATACTTTCATTCGATGGCCCAGTCGATGGCTTAGTCGCGACGACAGTCTCCTCGTGATGTTCCATCGATTCGACCACTGGCGCGTGAAGAGAATTCGCTTCCGAGTCGAGGACTGCCGCCGGCTCGTCTTCGAAAGGGATTTCAAACGACCCGTCATCCAGATCGGAGAATGCGGCCTGTTGATTCTGCTCAGATACATCGGCGAACGTTGAGAGATTTTCGAAGAAGTCCGCCGAGTTTGTTTCCAGGAGACCGACCGTTGACGCGTCGCTCTGAACGTACGTGGCGACTCCGCTCTGCTGCACGCCTGCTAAAGCCGCGACCGCCCGCGGTTCTGGTCCGTGAAAAGCGGTTTGAATAAGGCCGCGGCATCCTTGGCAGAGCTTGGTACCCGGCCCGCCTTCGAATGAGCCTTCGGATGAGCCTCCGAGTGAGTTGGTTGTCAGCTCGCGCTTGCACAAGGAACAAATAGGATGTCCTGTTTCGAGTTGCATAAGAGGTTCTGTTTCAAGTTTGCGGACGAGACTCGTCCCGATTCATCGGGGACAACTGATCGATTATCAAGCGGGGGATGTCTTCAAATGTGGGGCAGAAGCTTGAAAGCGAGGCGATTATTGCACACGCCCAAAACCATTACAAGAGTTTATTTTTTGCACTAACAGTGCCTCGTTCGGGGAACAAGGCTTCCATTGAAATCGGAAATTCACGACACGCGAGACATGGATTTCAAAGAAGCGATGTACGCTTCAATTTCTTCGCGGTCTTCATCGTCCAGGCTCAAGAACTCGACGCCGAGGCCGATGCCTTTCTTGACATAGCTGACACGCGAGACCGCGATGACTCTGTGCTTGTTGCTTGGCAGCTCGAAGCGCACAACCATTCGTGTTCCGGCGCGAATCGGCTCCTCAGTCGTTATGAACAAGCCACCGGTACTTATGTTCGCCATATGCTTTCTGATGCGAGACGGACCGCTGCTGCTGTTTGTGAGTTCGAATTCAACCTGTGTGGTAATAGGGGCACGCTCGAAACGTCTTCGTTCCAGTTGAGCAGAACTTCTCATTTGACTCCTTCTGCGCTTGTGTGTCGGGGGTGAGGAACACCGCGCTGTGCCTTTTGATTTGACTGCCCGTGGAGGCTCGTTGCCTGATCGACGCTGGCGAACTGCAACGCGCGGGCGCTTTGGGAGCCCCTAACTTTTGCACAGGTCGAGACTGGTTGACAAGGTCCAACGCAATTAGATGAGCAATCGCAGTCGCATTAATCTCAGCCTTTGATGGCCCGCGCGAAGTCTAAGAACGGTGAGGAGTGCGTGTGTTGACTGCGTTGGGGCCTTATGTGAGAATACGCCTCGAAGCACGGCAGTGAACGCCCTCTCCTCGATCGGAAGATCTTTTTTTCAGCCGTACGCACTTAGCTCGGAATTATTATGAGCAGCAGACGCATTGGCACATATCAAA
>JADGNW010000468.1 GCA_017883315.1 Blastocatellia bacterium
CCGTATCGCCCGTTCATCTACGTAGCTTTTCCGCAGCGCGGCCACAAGTGGTCGAACTCCGCCGTGCTGTATGTCGGTATTAATCCTAAAGGAGTATCGCTCGGCTTCTTTCCGGGCGGTCACAAGGAGCTTCACACGGGTCCGATTCAGCAACGAATAAAGGACAACTCGCGATTATTTCAGCGCTACCTCGACGAACGCTGCGTCGCCCAGTCGTACTGGGAGCTGGCGGGAGAAGAAGGCGGCAGCGTGACTAAGTGGCCTTTGCCCACAAGCGCTCGCCGCTGGATCAAGCTGGATAGCTTCACGGTCGGCGAGCATTTCTTATCGACCGATCGAGTCGTGTCTCGGCGCTCGTTCCTCGATAAGGCGCAAGAGATTTTTCTCGACTTGTATCCGCTCTGGCTGTTTGCAACAAGCAATGACTTAAGAGCTGACCTTGAGCTCTATCGCGAGAATGCCGAACTGCTTGCTCGACCTCTAACGAAAGTCGCGGCGAAGTAGGTTAGGATGATTGAGACGTTTCCGATCGCGGATCACAGCGCAGCCACTCTGAATTAATCTCGCCACCTATCAGAAGCACGAGTCCCATCAAGTACAGCCACAACATCAACGTGACCACTGCGCCCAGGCTGCCGTACGTTGCGCTCGCGCTTGGAGCCAGACGCAGGTACAAAGAAAACAGGAGCGAGCCGATGACGATTCCGATTGTCGCAAACAGCGCGCCAGGTTTGACGGGCTGCTTTCTCTTGATGTCGGGACCGAAATAGTAGAGCGACCCAATACCAGCCAGCAGCAGGACAAGCCCGACCACATAGCCTAAGATCGATGAGACAAAGGCGAGCGCGGCGCTCACTTCGAACGCACGATGAAGCCAGTGACCTAACCGGTGACCGATCATTATCAACACCGATCCGCTTGCGACCAGCAGCACTGCCACGATCGTCAGCACGATTGCAACCAGCCTTCTCTCCCAGAACGATCGGGTTTCGACAATGTTGTATGCTTTGTTTAGCCCGCTCATCAGCGAAGCGACTCCGCTCGACGCGGACCACAGCGCCAGGATCAAACCGAACGACAGCAAGCCGCCGTTTCGATGACTCACGACATCGGTCAGAGTGTCGCTGACCAGCTTCATCGCATCCGGCGGCACGACCCTCTCGAGGTCGCTTACGAGCCCGCTGTGTGTTCCGGGGAGAAATCCGATCATGCTCGTCAGAAAGATCAGCAGTGGAAACAACGCCAGCAAGAAGTAGTACGAGAGCTCGGCCGCGGTACCGAAGACGTCGTCTTTAAGCGACTCGCCCCATGTCTTAATCACGAGTTGTTTGAATGTTGGCCGCGTACCCATATGTAGCTTTGACCTGGCTTTTGGCCGGTCGCTCTTGGAGCTTAATCTGCCAAACCCGAAGTCGCAAACTGGCACTGCTCCCACGCGCGATTGACAACACGCGCGCCTACAGATTCAATTAGCACGGCTCGCTTGAACGAGCTTCTCCCCGCCGTTCAGTATCGGAAGTTGCTTTGAATACCAAGCTGGGTTTGTTTGGGAATTGTGCTATGGAAAAAGATGAAAACATAACCGCGCACGATAAGCGCCGGTTGCAGGTTTATGCCGACGACGAAGACGTGCTCGTAAAAGTATTGGGGATTCCAGAAGCGGACTACGAGTGCGTGCTGGTGAACGGCCCGTGGGCGGAGAAGAGTCTCCTTGAAGGCGACATCGTTCTTTGCGCGGGAAACCGCGCGGCGCTCGCTGGAGACATAGTGCTCATCGAGCAAGACGGTCGCGAAAGGCTCGGCGTTCTTGCTGAGCCAGGGTTTCTGGAAACTAAGTATGGCCGTCGCCCGCTTGAGTCTTCAGAGAGAATCATCGGCGTAGGCGTTGCGATTGCGCGGAAGCTTGCGGGAGGCAGCATAGACTTTGCTTTGTAGGAGTCCTGGGTGCATCTTTGCGGGTCTTGGCGTCTTTGCGCGAAACGTTACTTGAATCTTAAGACTGGTTTTGCGCAAAGACGCCAAGTTCCGCAAAGACGCAAACGCGCTCCCAGGACTCCTACTTTGGTTTCGACGGAGCCATGACAATCTCCTGCTGAATTGCCGACAGCCTGTAGCGTTCCGACAACCCCTCGGCATTCAACCCACTCTCGAATTCTTTGGTCTTCAGATCAGCCGACAACCGCCGCAACTGCCGGACGTATTCGCTGGCCTTCTTGCGAGCCGCTTCATTCAGCTCGATCGCTGCGTCCTCGACTTCTGGAATTCTCTCCTTCTCAAACTGATCGACCGCTGCTGCAAGTTTGCTTCGTTCTTCCACCGCCTGTTGGCCGCGAGCGGCGAAGAACGCCTGATTCTGCCGTAGCAGCACGACGAGATCAGATTGAACACGCGCTATGGCCGCTTTCCAACTCTCGGGCTGCGAGCTCACCGATTCCGACGGCTTCTGGAAAGATGACGGCTTCGCCAGACTAGGCGAGTCGTAGATGGCATTGAAGACCAGCTTGTACGTGCCGTGCGATTGCCCGCGCCACTGTGGTCTGAAGCCGAATAGATAAACGCGCCCGCTGCCATAGAAAACCTCCAACTCCGCGGCCTTTCCCTGAATGCGCTCCGGATGAAGCAGGAAGCCGCTAGCCAGCGGATTGCGATCCTTGGGGTATGTAGCGAGCGCTACACCCTGAAAACCGCTCTTCGGTTCGAACGCCGGGCCGCGCTCGAACATCACGATTGGCTCACGCGGCATGCCTAAGAGCCCCGGATGATTTAGATCGTGAAGCTCGACTCGCAGCAGCGACCCGGAGCAGAAGAACTGATCATTCTTGAGATCCGCCAGCACGTTGGTCACCGGCAAACCGAGCGCTTCAATGGCCATTAGCGACGCGTTATTAAATGTGATCAGCGTTCCTCCACGCCGTACGAATTCGCGTAATGCTTCGGCACCCGCTTCGCCCAAACCACCCGCGTACTCTCCCGAGATCGAGCCCGGCGCGAAGCCTTCGAGAAGCACGCGTGATGATGAATCGGGGATAATGATCGCGTCGAACCGTTCGTTCAAGTGCCCGGCTTGAACGTCCCCGTTTCGAAGCGTCACCGGCGCGAACCCGTAGCTCTCAAGAATCCATCGCGTCCATCCTTCATCGATGATCGGGACCCAAGCACGGTACAAACCAACCCTGGGCTTCCGAGTTGAGATCACACTCTCTGGCGACCTCGGCAACGCCTGACCGACTATCGCGTTTCTGCGCGCGATTTCAGACATGCGTTCGCGATCGATTCCCGAAACCACGAAAGCGCCCGCCTGTTGACCCGATGGCGAGTCACTCGCGATAAAGCCAACCTGGCCGCCGGCAGAAAGAACTTCGTTGATGGCTTTGAATGAAGCATTCTCTCGATGGCTGATCGCGTAAACAGAACCGGCTCCCTGAATGCCGCCCGCCGGCGGCGCGACTTGTTCGAGCAACTTCAAACCGCCGCGCTGATCGGCGCTGATCGGCTGCAGCACGGCGGCCGTTTCGATACCCATCTGCATCGGCAGAGTCCAACCAGCCACATCGTACGGCAGAATCGGCGGACCATTTAGCGATTCGCGCAAATCCGGATAATGCTGAGGCTCGAATAGCTCCTTCACCAGCGGCGCGAACGGTTGATCCATCAACACGACCCACGAGCCGACGCGATATTCCCGGCCGTTCGCCGCGAAACGTTTGATGGCCTGATGAACTTCGATGCCGTTGATCAGAAGCTTTTCCACGAGCGTCGCCGCGGTTGGAAGGTCGTGCTGTTCCTGCGAAATCACAAA
>JADGNW010000469.1 GCA_017883315.1 Blastocatellia bacterium
CGGTCATTCGAGCATTGTAGAGATAGGGAGGGAGGCTTTCAATGGCGGTATCCAGGGCATGGGTTTAAGTCGGCTTTGCGAGCTTTGCGGTCCTCTGCGAGCTTTGCGCCAACGTATCTCTCTTTCTCGAGCGGATTCCTTTTGCGCAAAGCTCGCAAAGGACCGCAAAGCTCGCAAAGATGCTCATCAGCCCCCGTTAACTGTAGTCACTCACATCTCAACGCGACCATCGGATCAACCTTCGTCGCTCGGCGGGCTGGCACGAAACCGGCTCCCAGAGCCACTCCTATCAGCACGATGCTCGACAACAGGAAAGTAATCGGATCGGTTGCGCTCACGCCGTAGAGCAACGACGACATAAGCCGGGTCAGCACAAACGCACCCGCGAGACCGGCCGCCACTCCTGTCAACGCGAGAACAAGACCCTGTCTCAGGATCATCCGCATCACGTCGCGCGCGTCAGCTCCAAGCGCCATGCGAATTCCGATCTCGCGCGTTCTTTGTGCCACCCAGTGAGCGATCACTCCGAATATCCCGATCGCCGCAAGCGCGAGCGCAAGCAAGCCGAACATACCAATCAGCCCGGCGGCCGTGCGCTGCTGCCAAAGCGTGCTATCGATCTGATCGGACATAGTCTTCACCGAGTACAACGAAAGGTCCTTATCAAGCCCGGCCACTTCATCGCGAATCGCAGGAATGAGCGCCGCCGGATCAGCGCTTGTGCGCGCCACGAGCGTCGCTCTTCCATCGTAGACTTGCAGCTCCGGAAGGTAGACAAGCAGCGGCATCTCCTCGAGCAGAGAGCGATGCTTTGTATTCTTCGCTACTCCGATGATCTGAACCGGAGGCCGCGGATCATGCCAGAAGGGCACGGACAGCAGCTTTCCTATCGCGCTTTCGCCGGGCCAAAGGTGCTTCGCCAGCTTTTCGTTCACGATCCCAACCGGGGGCGCGCCGGCCCTGTCCTCGCTTGTGAACTCGCGTCCTTCGAGAATCGGAATGCCGAGAGTTCGAAAATAATCCGGCGCAATTCGGTTCGCATCGACTCTCAATCCGAGATCGTCGCGCGCTCGCAAAACCTCCGGAGGCGGCTCGTCGCCCGGAGGGAAAACCGACAAACGGTCGCTCCAGTCGTTGGGTGGAACGGTCTTCGCAACGCTCGAGGACACAACGCCCGGAAGCGCGTCGACTCGCCTGAGAAGCTCTTCATAAAAGGCGCGGCCCTGGGATTCACTGTATCCACGGATGGTGAGATCCATCGACATCAACACCATGTTCTCGCTGTCGAACCCCCGATCCACTGTCAGCGCCTTCCGCATCGTTCTCACCGCCAGACCAGCGCCGATCAGCAACACTAGCGAAAGCGCGATCTGCGCGACGACCAGGCTGGATTGCAGCCGCGATCTTCGATGTCCGGAGCTTGGCGCTCCGTCTTTGAGGGACGTCACCAGATTGGTCTTCGAGGCTTGCAACGCGGGCGTGAGACCGAAGGCAACCGCGGTCAACACCGAGAGCAATGCTGTGAAGAAGAAGACTCGCGCGTCCAGACTAACGTCGACACCACGCAGGCCATAGGCAGGCTGCTGAAAGGCAACGATCAACTGAGTCGTCCACGGAGCTAACAATAATCCAAGAGCCCCGGCGAGCACGGAAAGCAACAAGCCTTCGGTGAGCAACTGGCGTACGATCCGGCCGCGAGTGGCTCCCAGAGCCAGTTTCACGGCGATCTCCCTTCGGCGGGATGTTGCCCGCAGAAGCAAAAGGTTCGCGACGTTGCTGCACGCAATCAACAGCAACAGCGCAACCACGGCGAGCAGGAGCGCGAGAAAGTTGCGCAGGCTTACTCGGTCACCTGAATCGAGCCCAAGCCCTGCAAGCATCGACACTCCGCGGCCCGCGTTGGTGTCAGGATAACTCTGCTCCAGGCCGCCGGCTATCGTGGCGAGTTCGGCTTGAGCTTGTTCAAAAGCCACTCGCGGATTGAGCCTGCCGAACAAACCGAGCCAGCCGGCAGATCGATCGTTGAACCAGTTCCGTCCCATCGTTCTGGGCATGGCTTCAACTTGCATCATCAGCGGAATCCACACGTCAAACGATGCGCCGGTTTGTGTGCCGGTGAAATTTCGCGCGGCTACGCCGATGATCGTGAAGTCGTAGCCGTTCAACTTCATGCTGCGGCCCGCGACATCGGAGGCGGCGCCGAATGCCCGAACCCATAAGCCGTAGCTCAACACCGCGACGGGATGGCCGCCAGGAGTGTTGTCGTCGTCAGGATCGATCAGGCGCCCGAGCGCCGGCTTCACTCCAAGCACTGAAAAGTAGTTTCCGCTGACCAGGTCTCCTCTCAACCGCTCGGTTGCACTATTCGCGAAACTCAACGGTGTTCCGCAATGAGCCGCCAGCCCCGCAAAGGAATTGTTATGATCGCGATAGTCCAGATAATCGGGATAGCCAAAGTTGTATTGCACCTTACCGCTCTGAGTGCGTTCGAGGGTGACCAGTCTGTCGGAGTCTTGCACGCCGGGCAAAGCACGGAGCAGCGCGCCATTAATCAGACTAAAGATGGCGGTGTTCGCGCCTATGCCCAGAGCCAGGGCGAGTACCGCCAACGCCGTGAACCCGGGACTCTTGATTGTTCGCCTTATCGCGGCCCGCAGGTCCTGCCATAAGTTGTCCATCTAGTCCGCTCCGTGTAGTCCGCTCCAAACGGTCCGTCCTGATTGTTCGCTGGTTAGACGAATCAGGCAGCTATATTCTTCCAACGCGTTCAATCCATCAAGGATCGATCGAATCGCGAGCGTATCCTCAGGTCATGCCGAGTGACTTGCCGCCATGCGCGATGATAATATCTCCGCGCTGGAAATCGAGAAGCGGCCCGTCTTCAATTGAGGAATCATGGATTATAAAGAAAACATTCTAGGCCTTATTGGACATACGCCAATCGTCAAATTAAACAAGCTGTCAAAAGGCATCGACGCGCTGGTGCTGGCGAAGATGGAATCGCTCAATCCGGGCGGCTCGGTTAAGGACCGCATCGGCGTATCGATGATTGACGCCGCCGAGCGCGACGGCCGTCTTAAGCCCGGCGGCACTGTAGTTGAAGCTACCAGCGGCAACACCGGCATTGGCGTCGCGCTGGTGTGCGCGGTGCGCGGCTACAAGGCCGTGTTTGTGATGACCGACAAGTGCTCGGTCGAAAAAGTCCGCTACCTCAAAGCGCTCGGCGCCGATGTCGTAGTCGTTCCGGTAGCCGCCAAGCCCGACTCGCCCGATCACTACGTCAACACCGCTCGTCGCATCGCGCAGGAGACGCCCAACTCGCTGTTTGTGTTTCAATACGCCAACCCCGCAAATCCTGAAGCTCACTACCGGACGACAGGGCCGGAGCTTTGGGAACAGACTCAGGGGCGAATCACTCACTTTGTTGCGGGTATCGGAACCGGCGGAACGATCAGCGGAACGGGCCGCTACTTGAAAGAGAAGAACCAGAAGATTCGCGTGATCGGCGCGGACCCGTATGGCTCGGTGTTTAAGACCTACAAAGAAACCGGGAAGCTCATGGAAGCGACGCCTTACCTGGTCGAAGGCATCGGTCAGGAGATCATTCCGGAAAACGTTCACTTCAAATACATCGACGAAATCATAAACGTCACTGATAAAGATTCATTCCAGATGGCGCGGCGTCTGGGCCGCGAAGAAGGAATCTTCTGCGGCGGCTCGACTGGAACGAACGCCGTAGTCGCGTTGCAAGTTGCGCGCGATTTGGGTAAAGACGACGTCGTTGTATTCCTCGTAGAGGACACCGGTGAAAGGTACCTCTCGAAATTCCTATCCGATGAATGGATGAAAGAGAAGCGACTGCTGGGCGTCGAGAAGATGACCGTCGGTCTGATCAATCAGCTCAAGGCCGATGATGTGACTCCGCACATCGTCTCGGTTGCGCCGGATCATAAGGTCGCCGATGCGCTTCAGATGATGAAGACCTACGGGCTCTCGCAGTTGCCGGTGCTCGAGGATGGCAGATCAGTTGGCAGCCTGCGCGAAGGAAGATTGATGGCGAAGCTGCTGGATAACCGCGAGCTTCTGCAGTCGCCTGTGTCTGAAGTGATGGACCGAGCATTCCCGGTTGTGAATGAAGACGTCGGGGTCGAAGCCGCAGTCAAGTATCTCAAGAGCTCACCGGCTCTGCTCGTCGAAGAGTACGGCCGAATCGTTGGCATCGTGACGCGCCAGGATGTACTCGACGTTCAGAGTTGAAGCTCAGGGCTAAAGCTCACGCTTTACACGGCCGATCTCGACAAGCGCGGGGTCTTGATGTCCGGTGATTGAAAGCTCGACGTGGACATGCTGCTGAGAAAACGACCTATCGCCACTAAGACACGAGGGCACGAAGGAGCACAAAGTTTCCGACATACTGCATTCAATGACTTGGTGAAGCTTCGTGTCTTTGCGTCTTAGTGGCGAGCGGCCTTGTTCAGGAGCCTGCTTGGCTTACTAGACTGACCGGAGCACATCCTTTCTTTTTCCATCGAGCGCACTTTTCGGAGAACCGGTGAAGTTCAAGATAAAGATTCTGCCGCAGGGACACCGTGAATGGTTATGGGTAGCCCTTCAGATCGTAATCTTCGGGATACTTTTTGTAGCGGCGAGTTTCTACGTAACCAGTATGCCCGGGCGAACTTATTCGGGACCGCTTCGGCCGCTCACCGATTTCGACGTAGAGGTTCGCGACAGGCTTAAGAAGCATGTCTCAGTGCTGGCAGAGCGGATTGGCGAGAGAAACATCAAGCACTACGACTCGCTAAAGGGCTCGCTCGAATACATTGAAAACGCTCTCCATGTTGAAGGCTTTCAGATCGCGGAACAGGAGTACTCCGTTGGCGGAAAGCCGGTGAAGAACATTGAAGCTGAGATTCCCGGAACCCAGACACCTGAAGAAATCATAGTCGTCGGCGCGCACTATGACTCTATCAATGGCAGCCCGGGAGCGAATGACAACGCCAGCGGAGTCGCAGCGCTGCTTGAACTCGCGCGCGATCTCAAGGCGCAAGGCCACGCGCGGACAATTCGCTTTGTTGCATTCGTCAATGAAGAGCCACCCTACTTTCAGACCGGCGACATGGGCAGCCGCGTTTATGCGCACCGCTCTCGCGAACGAGGAGAGAACATACTCGCGATGATCTCGGTCGAGACGATTGGCTATTATTCCGATGCCGAGGGCAGCCAGGTCTATCCCTTTCCGTTCCGATTGTTCTATCCAAGCATCGGCAACTTCATCGGGTTCGTCGGCAACACGTCATCACGAACGCTGACCCGCCGAGCTGTTAGGGTCTTTCGCGAAGAGCGTGCCTTTCCAAGCGAAGGCGTCGCAGCCCCCGGTTGGTTGACTGGTATTGGCTGGTCTGATCAGTGGTCTTTCTGGCAAGAGGCTTATCCGGCGATCATGATCACGGACACCGCTGTGTTTCGGTACCCTCACTATCACCGGCGGGCGGACACTCCAGACAAGATAGATTTCGATCGAATGACGCGAGTGGTATCGGGTATCAACCGGGTCGTGCGCGATCTCGCTGAGAGATGATCAAAGGGGCTCGGCGGGAACGTCCGAGTGGGAGGAAGGTTAAGGGAGCGCGCAATGGACAGAAGACTGATCTTGCTAATCACCGTATTGACTGTGGCGATTGGTGTGATTGTCTGGTGGATGGGACGATCGCACTTCTCGCCTATGGAAAACCCGTTTTCGAGCGGATTCTCTAACCGCGTGCTCGCGATGGAACTCTTGAGGACCACCAGCGATGTGCAGGAGGTCGTCGGCGACCTGAATGACCCAAATCGCGAGGTCATGCGTGGCAATGTGCAGAAGGACTTCTTCTTCATCCCGTCATATGCGCTTCTGTTCGCGGCGTTGGGCTGGCTGCTTGGACGAGGCAGCTATCGGTTCGCGATCTGGGTGGGTGCGGCAATTGTGGTGTGCGCGGCGGGGGCAGCCGCATTCGATGTCCTGGAAAATCTCCGGATCTTTCGTGTTCTTGACGCGCGACTGGCCGATACGACTTCAGCGATCGTGGAGAGTTTGCGCTCGGCGTCTCTGGTCAAGTGGGCATTTGTCTTTTTCGCGATGGCGCTGCTCTCACCGATTGTCTTCATGCGGCGAGAACTCTTCGCGCTGCCGATCGGTCCGCCTCGGCTGACGTCCGTCTTCGGCGTCATCATCGCGCTGGCTTATCTGCTGGCAGCCATCACTGGCATGATCGGACTGAATCAAAACACCCTTATAGAGAAAGCTTCGATATTCATGTCGCTGGCGCTTTTGTTGACCGTGCTACTGCTGTTGATAACATTCTTTGCTCGCGGTCGCTCCAGGTAAGGCACTTAGCGTTTCAGGACAAACGATATGCCAGCAATGCCATCAAAAGCATTAGGAACACAAAAGCGCCGATTTGCTGAGAGCGGGTGAAGTGCATACCGGAGCCATTGAGCGGCGTCGCTCCGTGGCCTTCCCTTGCTTGAGTATCGAGCGGTTAAACCGGACCAAGGGCCGGCCACAGAGAGCCGCCCAACACGTACATTAAGGCACGTCAACTCGCTGCGTGATTGCAGACGTAGTTGATCAGTGTTCGTATGGCCACGCCTGTCGGACCCTTCGACATGTACGGCTTTCGCTCGCTCTCCCAGGCCGTGCCCGCGATGTCCAGATGCACCCAGGGTGTGTCTTCGGCAAACTCGCGGAGGAAGTACGCCGCCGTAATTGTGCCGGCGTTTCGACCCGAGGAGTTCTTGATGTCGGCGATGTCGCTCTTGATCATCTCGCGGTAGTCCTTGTCCATCGGCAACTGCCAGAAGCGCTCTCCGACTTCGCGAGCCGCCCCGCGCACTTCATCCACAAACAACTGATCGTTGCCGAGTATCGCGACGTTGATTGCGCCCAGCGCGATCGAGACCGCTCCGGTCAGTGTTGCGAGATCGATTATCTTCGTAGCTCCCAGCTTGCGGGCGTAGCTGATTGCGTCGGCCAGGATCAGACGCCCTTCAGCGTCGGTGTTGATCACCTCGATAGTCTTGCCGCTCATGGCTCGTAATACGTCGCCGGGCTTGTACGCCCGGCCCGAAGGCATGTTTTCGGTAGTCGGCATCACACCGATCACATTCACCCGAGGCTTGAGCTGAGCAATCGCACGCATCGCCGCAAGCGTAGCCGCCGCGCCCGACATGTCGTACTTCATTTTCTCCATGCCCTCGGCAGGCTTGATCGAGATTCCGCCCGAGTCAAAGGTGATTCCCTTCCCGACAATCGCGATCACATTGCTGTTCGTCTCATCTCCCGTATGACGAAGAACGATCATCTTGGCCGGCTCGTCTGACCCGCGAGCTACTCCCAGCAACGCTCCCATGCCCAGCTCTTTCATTCGCGCTTCGTCGAGCACATCAATGTCCAGCCCAAATCGCGTCGCGGTTTCTTTGGCGCGCTCGGCTAGTTCCGTCGGCGTCAGCGTCGAACTCGGCTCGTTTGAGAGCTCGCGCGCGAAGTTGACGGCTTCGCCGATGATGCGTCCGCGTTCAACTCCCTGGGCAAGCGCGTCTTCTGAACCGGGGGTCGCCGCCAGAAGTATCAGATCATGGATTCTGCGCTCTTCTTTGTTCTCGGTCTTGTACGTGTCCGGTTCGAACAAACCCAGCAGCACACCTTCGACCGCGGCCTGCGCGCTATTACCGATTTCGAGTTGAGAGCGGCGAAGAACGGCCATTGACCGCGCGCCCTTGCCGCGAAGAAACCTGGCCGCCGAGCCGGTCACTTTTCGAATCGTGTCCAGCGAGAACTCTTCGCGCTTGCCGGCGCCAACAAGCAGCAACCTCTCGGCGCGGATGTTCTTCGGTTTGTAGATGTAGACCGTGTCGTTCTGCTTGCCGCGCATCTCATCGGTGCCGAGCATCTCGCTGACGATTCCGCCGGTGCGCTCGTCCAGCTCCTTGAGCGCGCCTTCATCTGCTTTCTCGCCCTCGTAGATCGTAACGACCAAAGCGTCGGCTTCAACGTCGTAGAACTTCGCGAACTCGGCTCTCACTTCCATTCTTGTCTTCCTTTCGTTTTCATCATCACGCGAGTCTCGCGGTCCGCTTCACGCCGCTTTTCCGTCTCGCGCTTGTCGTAAAGTTTCTTGCCTTTGGCGACGCCTATCTCGACCTTTATGCGTCCGCCCTTAAAATACATCTTCGTCGGCACCAGCGTCAGGCCCTTCTCCTGGACCTTTCCTGCAAGCTTGTCGATCTCGCCGCGGTGCAGCAACAGTTTTCGCGCGCGCGTCGGCTCGTGATTCTCGCGATTGCCATGACTGTACGGACTGATGTGCACGTTCATCAGCCACGCTTCCGACTGGCGAATCTGCGCATAGCCGTCTTTCAAGTTGCAGCGACCCTCGCGAATCGATTTCACCTCGGTGCCGGTGAGCGCGATGCCGCATTCGTGAGTCTCGAGGATGTGGTAGTTGTGGTAGGCCTCTCGATTACTCGCCACCACTTTGTCAGTAGACATGATAAAGATAGAGTGTGAGCTTAGAGTTACCCAGTGAGTCTCTCACTCCACGCGCCCAAGAATATATCTGATGGTGCGACACGGACGCAATGCGGTCGGGCCAAGAGTGAATGAGTGCGCGACAAATGGCTTGGGTTTGCGTCTTGGCGGATCTTTGCGTCTTTGCGCGAAACTCTCCTCTGAAGACACGGTTTCGCGCAAAGACGCAAAGATCCGCCAAGACGCAAACAAACCCAGGGCCAAGTCGTCCTTTATGCAAGGGAGGCACTCTCACTCGCTTCCGGGATTTGATTGACAAACCCGTTAATCGAGATTAGAAGCAATGTCTTGACGACCCAGCCCGAAGCATTAACGCTAACGACAGTGGAAGAGGCAGCGACTAATGCATCGCGACGCCTTTACTCGAATCTATGCAGCGCGGAGGTACTGATGTCCACCCGCAGAAACGAAGAAGTGGATGCACGTGTCCGAGGAAGCTTCGATCAATCGCATAGCGCATTTGTCTTGTTCGTGAGGGCGGGCCTGCTCACGTCTTTCCACCGCTTTCTAATCTGCGTCTGTCTTCTGCTTATCGGCTCCTGCGTTGCAACGGCGCAGGATAAGAAGATGGAGCTGCCGGAACTGCTTTCTCGCCACCAGCAAGCCGTTGGGAGCGCAGCCGCTCGCGGAGCGATTAAGAGCCGGTTCGCAGCCGGCACGGTAAAGTTCGTTTCGCGCATGGGTTCGTCGGTCAACCTTGAGGGCACAATCGGACTGGTGTCCGTCAATCCGAAGTTGCGCTATAGCATCAAGTTTCCATCTCAACAGTATCCGGGCGAACAACTGGCCTTCGACGGCAAGCACCTGGACGTAGGCGTGCTCCAGGGTGGGAGACGTTCCGCGCTCGGCCTGTACATGCAGCAACAGGATCTGCCGTTGAAGGAAGGTCTTTTCGGAGGCGTGCTCAATACAGGTTGGCCGCTGCTCAAGGATCCAGTAGACGCAAGGCTCGAGTACAAGGGCACAAAGAAAATTGACGGGCGGCTTTTACACGTAGTTGGCTACCGCCCACAAAAGGGTTCATCCGATCTTAAGGTTACTCTGTACTTCGATGCCGAAACATTTAGGCATGTTCGCAGCGAGTATGAGTTTCAAATTGGAGCGCGGATGGGCGTCGGACCAAACGACTCCACGAAAATACCAGAGAGCCGTTATTCGCTCAGTGAAGACTTCGACGACTTCAAAACGGCTGATGGAATGACGCTGCCTCACAGGTGTAAGCTTCAACTCTCCGTGCAGGCATCTATGAGCAGTATTCTGACTGACTGGACTCTCTCTTTTACGCAGTTTGCGCACAACCAGCCGATTGAAGATAACGTGTTTACGCTGAGGTAATGCGCCTCACCGACCACTTGCCTATCCTCACACAACAAACGCACCAACAACGCCGCGTTAAGGGATCCTCAGCTTCGGCCAAATGACCGGCTGGTGTAGACTCAGTGAGTCTACAGTCTCGACCGGACGCTTCTGGGAAGCAACCAGTGCTTGCAATGAACGACAGATATTCACGACAGATTCTATTCGCCCCGATCGGCGAACAAGGTCAAGCTCGCCTTGCGGAGTCGAGAGTCGTCATCATCGGCTGTGGAGCGCTTGGCGCGGTCTCCGCTGAAACACTCGCGCGTGCGGGTGTTGGCCATCTGGTTATCGTCGATCGCGATTTCGTCGAAGAGTCCAACCTCCAACGCCAGATCATCTTCGAAGAAAGCGACGCGCTCAACCGCTTACCTAAAGCGGTCGCCGGAGCCGCTCGACTCGCGCGAGTCAACTCGGACATTCAAATCGAACCCATAGTCACCGACGTGAACTTCGAGAACGTCGAAGAGATCATTGCAGGCGCGAATGTCGTGATTGACGGAACTGACAATTTCGAGACGCGGTTCTTGATCAACGATGCTTGCCTCAAAACGAAAACACCGTGGATCTACGGCGCGGCGGTTGGGTCCTACGGACTGACGATGACGATTGTGCCTGGAAGCTCACCTTGCCTTCGTTGCGTGCTTGAAGCGATGCCCGAGCCGGGATCCGGTCCGACCTGCGACACTGCGGGGGTGATCATGCCGATCGTCACAACGATCGCGTCCATTCAAGCCGCCGAAGCGATGAAGCTGCTCACCGGTCAGACTGATGAGCTTCATCGTTCGCTGATTAGAATCGACTTGTGGGACTTCGAATTCAACAGGCTGGATCTGTCGAGCTTCAATGATGAGGATCGCTGCCCGGCCTGCAGCAAGGGAGAGTTCGAGTTTCTGCGCGGCGCCGGCAGGCAAGTGACGACAACGCTTTGCGGCCGCAATGCAGTTCAGATCGCGCGCACGGGCGTGGGCGCGTTGAATTTCGCGGCTCTCGCCGAGCGCTTGAAGCCCGCCGGTGAAGTTGCGTTCAATGACTTCTTATTGCGCTTTCGAGTTGACGGTTACGACATAACGGTTTTTCGCGACGCTCGGAGCATCATTCGCGGAACCACCGATCCAGCAGTTGCGCGCGGTTTGTACGCGCGCTATATCGGTGCGTAGGGACAGGGGACTCAGAGACGAGGACTGTGTGGAATCTCATTTTCCATTTGCCATTTTTCATTTGTCATTCTTGATCGAGCACTGCGCAGTTCATCCGCGAGAGTGCTAAATGACAAATCGCAAATGGAAAATGGAGAATCTCATCGAGCATTGAACCGGCGTCATAATCATGCAAGCAGGTCTTACTAGTTCGATAGCTATGGCAGGCGAGGTTTTCGAACGCGACTTTATGGGCGCGGGCGAAGTGATCGTTCAGCGCGTGGGTCACAGCCGCGTTCAGCACGTCTTCCTCGCCAATGGCCGAACTATCGGGCGGTTGCGATGGCGCGGGCACAGACGCGCGTTCTATGAAGCCGAAGGCACACGATGGGATATCAACGTCGGCGCGCTCGACAAGCGCATAGC
>JADGNW010000087.1 GCA_017883315.1 Blastocatellia bacterium
CAACAGAAGCCGCTGGTGAAGGCTTACGACAGCGGCGGGTTCGATCAGATGCTTTTGTCAGGAGACGCGTGGATCGCTCAAGCGTACAGCGGGCAAATTGCGAGAGCAATGGTCGACAATCCGGCCATAGGTTATGTGATCCCAAAGGAAGGCTGCACGATTTTCGTCGACAATATGTGCATCCCACGGAACGCGCTAAACAGAGAGCTGGCGCACGAATTCATGAATTTTGTTCTCGAGGCCAGGGTGGCGGCGGATATCGCTAATGGAACCGGATATTCTTCGGTCAATCTTGCGGCGCGGCCGCTGATTCGCGCGGAGCTTCTCACAAACGAAGCGGCATATCCTCCGCGCGATGCAATCGAGCGGTGTGAGTTCATCAAAGAACTCGGCCCCGCGATCAACGTGTATGACAGATGGTGGACAGAAGTGAAATCGAAATGAGCGAAGAAGGGGCGCCTTCCTTTGCGCCTTTGCGGACCTTTGCGTCTTTGCGCGAAACTCTTTGTCCTTCGATGTCTAAACATCACGAGTGGGGTTTCGCGCAAAGACGCAAAGGTCCGCAAAGACGCAAAGCTCAGAGGGAGAGTCGCTTCACAAATGAACTTAATTTCTAAGCTTCGACATCAAGTCGTCATCTTTGTCGAACGCTCTGAGCGGACTTGAATGCTCGCGATTTATTCGGCCGGTCAAGGGCCGTCCGAAATTATCTACAAGAGGATCGGTTGATAAGGGAGCGCCGCTAGCCTCACCCTCAAAGACGACAGGTCGCGTATAGGCTGGTTGCCCACTCTTTCCAGTTTCGCTCAAACGCTGGCTTGATCTTGCAGTAGTCGTCGATACACCGTTGCTGAGCCCGCCTGTCCCTCTTGGTTGAAGCGCTGGATCGAGCAGCTTTCCACCCACCTTCGCGTCGACCATACTTGCGACGCTGCGAAACAATTTGACGATGCCTGCCAACGCCAGCAATAGCGTTGCAGTGTAAATCCATGGAGTTCGCGGAGCCAGGAAATAGGGAAGCGCGGCTGCAACCAACAGACCTGCGCCGATTGCCGAGCCGTTAATGCCATCGCTGATCTGCTTGCGCGCGCGCTTGAATTCGCGATCGCGGAGCGGATCAGAAACTACCACTCCGCCGTTGAGCGCCTGGGTAATGACGTTCAGGTTCATCCCACAAGCTTTGCAGAATTTCGCGCCGTCGCTTGAATGTGTCGAGCAGCTAGGGCAATACATCCGGAAACTTCTCCGATGATTAGTTGGGGCTGGAGCCGAGGTTGCACGCAGGACGCGTGCGATCACAAGGGGGCAACGCGCGCAGTATAGCATAGGCTGTTGACGGTCTCTAGACTCTATCGCTAGACTCGATTCCAGTTTAAGAACAGTGGAGGCACTCTTGGAATCAAACCGGCGAGCCGGGCTCGCAATCGTGGCGCTGTTAGTGATCTGGGTCACTGTTCGTGCCGATCATTCCGCCGTAACGTCTCGCCCACAGGCTTCACCGCTCGTAGTGCCAATCGTAAAGCGAGACTCATTACTCAATGGCCTTCAACTGATAACGCTCGAGCAGCCGGGCACCGGAAGTGTTTCTGCTCATCTGCGAATCAACAGCGGCTCGCTGTTTGATCTCGCGGGCAAGGGCGGGCTTGCAGATATTACTGCCGGGATGCTGCTGAGGGGCGCGGGCGGGCTCAGCGCCAGGAACATGGCCGACAGCGTCGAGCAATTGGGACTGACCGTGAAGGTCACCGCCGGGTGGGATTCAACTGACATTGTGATTAGCGGTCCCGCCGATTCGATCGAGTCAATTTTTGATCTCCTCGGAAGGCTGTTGATAACGCCCTCGTTCGACCAGAAGGAGTTGGATTCGCTGAAGTCATCGCAGGCCACGTCAGTCGCGAAGGAAGAACAGGACGATTCAGTTGTGGTGCGTCGCAAGGCGCTCGAGGTTCTCTTCGGGTCGCACCCATTCGGCCGCCCGGCGCGCGGGACTCCGGAAACGCTCAAGCAGATTGCGCGGCAGGACCTGGTCTACTTTCACAACCGATTTTACATTGCGAATAACTCCGAGATGATAGTGAGCGGCGATGCGACAGCCGAGCAGGTAACTCGATTGGCAAGATCGAAGCTCGGCGCGTGGAAGAAGGGTGAGAAGGTCCCGCCGACGTTCAAGGCCGCGGAGATGGCGGGAGCGCGTCGCGTCGTAATCCTCGATCGCAGCGAGGAACTGCCGGCAAGGGCCGCATTCGCTCAGCTCGGAGTGTCGAGGCGAGCGGATGACTACCTGGCGACGGTGGTAATGGCCGATGTGCTCTCATACCAAATTTCGAATCTCACTGCAGTACATTCTGGTACCAGCATTAATAGCGATCTCGAAGCGCGGCTGCTGGCGGGGCCGTTCGTTCTAAACGTCAAAGCGGCGCCCGCTGACCTGGGCGGATACATTGATGTGATCATAGATACAATGATGCGAATGCCGGTGAATCTGCCCGCAAGCGATCGCGTAGAGGCGGCGAAGTCGAAGCTTATTGCAGCGATGGCCGAGCGGCTCAAGACGACCGAAGGAGCGGCAGAGTTGATACTCGACATAGAAACCTACGGTTTGGGCCGCGACTACGTAATCAACTTCGCCGATCGCGTAGGCGCGATCAGTCCGGCTGATGTTCAGCGCGCGGCGCAGACTCATTTGAAGCCGCAGTCCGTCGCGATAGTGATCGCCGGACCAGCGAGCCGTTTCGAGACTCCAATGAAAAAGATCGGCGCGGTCACGGTGCAGAAGTAACAGATGCTTTGCCGAACCGCCTCAGTCAAATCCATGGAAATTCAAACAAGCGATCTCGGACCAGGCGGAAAAGCGGCCCGGGTTCGGTCGATGTTCGCCGAGATCGCGCCTCGCTACGACCTCCTCAACCACGCGCTCTCGCTGAACATAGATAAGCGCTGGCGGCGGTTCGTTATCAAGAAAGTCGCTGATAGGTTGCGGAGGCCGGACGCCACGGCACTCGATCTTTGCTGTGGAACTGCCGAACTGTCGTTGGAGCTCGGCGCGCTCGCGCCGACGATGGGAGTCGACTTCTGTCATCCGATGCTTGAGCTCGGGATGAAGAAGGTTGGCCGGGCAAACTTGCCGATTGATTTAGTCGAAGGGGATGCGCTCAATGTGCCCTTCGCTGATTCGATGTTCGATGTTGTGACTGTCGCTTTCGGACTGAGAAACCTTGATGGCGCCGAAGCCGGGTTGCGTGAGATTCATCGCTTACTGAAGCCTGACGGGCGCGGCGCGGTGCTCGAGTTTTCTCGCCCGAAGATTCCCGTGTTCCGAGATTTGTTTCACTTCTACTTCACGCGGTTGCTGCCTCGAATTGGCAACGCCGTATCCGGGTCGAGTTTTGCCTATCAGTATCTCCCGGAGTCGGTGCAAGCGTTCCCGGATCAAGAGGGGTTAGCCTCGCTGATGCGGGCGGTTGGTTTTTCCGAAGTCAGGTACTACAATCTTTTCGGCGGTGTTGCATGTCTACACCTCGGCAACAAATAAACTAAAGTTCGCAGGCGCCACAAAGCAGCAACGAATTCGGCGCAATCATTACTTCCACAGAGAAGGACCACATGAGTGCCCACATTAGAATGGATGCGGTTAGGTTTTTTTTCGACCGGTACGGTCTCACCGCCGGTGATATAGACAAGTTGCTTGCTGCGGCCCTGGCGCGAGGCGGGGATTACGCCGATCTGTACTTCGAATACCGTGTCGCAAACGCCGTCAACATCGAAGAACAGATAGTCAAACAAGCCGCCAAATCAATCGCGCAAGGAGTCGGGGTGCGTGTCATCATCGGTGACAAGACCGGTTACGCTTATACCGACGAGATTGCGTTTGACGCGATTCGTCAAGCCGCCGAAACTGCGAGCCACATCGCTCGCACCGGAGGAAGCAAGCGGCTTGTCGGGGTGGACGCCACGCCAAACAAGTTGAACCTTTATCCGGTCGAGGTTCCGGTCTCGTCAATAGAACTGTCGAAAAAGATCGAGCTGATCAAGCACGCGGACAAGGCGGCTCGCGGCTTTGACTCGCGCATCAGAGAAGTTCAGTCTTCGATCAACGACGAGATCAAGTATGTAATGATCGCCTCATCGAATGGCCGGCTCGTTGGAGACTCGCAGCCGCTCGCGCGGTTCGGAATTTCGTGCATTGCGGACGATGATGGTAACCGTCAAGTTGGCCGTTCGGGCGGCGGCGGCCGAGTGGGCATCGACTTCTTCGAGAGCAAAATGACTCCCGAGTATTTCGCTTCTGAAGCGGCGCGGCAGGCGATTACTCAATTGGAAGCCGTCCCGGCTCCCGCGGGGAAGATGGAAGTCGTGCTTGGGCCTGGATGGCCGGGGATACTGCTCCACGAAGCCGTCGGACACGGCCTGGAATCCGACTTCAATCGAAAACAGTCGTCGGCGTTTTGCGGGCTGATTGGACAACCCGTGGCTTCTGAGCTGTGCACCGTGGTCGATGACGGCACGATTCCGGATCGTCGCGGCTCTCTGAATATTGACGATGAAGGCGAGCCTACCAGCCGGACCGTGTTGATAGAGGACGGCATCCTGCGAGCGTACATGAGCGACTACTTGAACGCGGGTCTGACCAAATCCGCGCGCACCGGCAATGGCCGCAGGCAAAGCTACAAGCACATACCGTTGCCGCGGATGACCAATACGTTCATGCTCGCGGGGGCGGATAGCAAGGACGACATTATTCGATCGGTGAAGCGTGGGCTGTATGCAGTGCAGTTTGGCGGTGGTCAGGTGGACATCACCAACGGCGAGTTCGCGTTCAGCGCCTCCGAGGCATACTTGATCGAAGACGGCAAAGTGACCGCGCCCGTGAAGGGAGCTACTCTGCGCGGGAATGGACCTGAGGCCCTCAAACACGTGACGGCTGTCGGCAACGATCTCGAGCTCGATCCCGGCGTCGGTATATGCGGAAAGGAAGGACAACAGGTGCCGGTCGGAGTTGGGATTCCAACTATCAAGATAAGCGAGATGACTGTTGGAGGCACGCAGAAATAGAGTTAGTCATTTGTCATCGGTCATTAGAGGTCACCCCTATCTTCGGACCAACAACTAATGACCAATAACTAATGACCAATGACTATCGCGTCGAATGAAACCTCATCTGACTAAAGAATTTGCGAGCGACGTGGCCAACCGAGCGATAAAGCGAGGGGCGAGCGCGGCCGATGTAGTAATAAGAGAGAGAACAGAGTTCTCCGTTGCGGTCAGGGTCGGCGAGGTTGAGAAACTCAAACAATCGACCGACCAGGGACTCGGGCTAAGGGTGCTGATCGACGGACGACAAGCCTCTGTGTCCGGCTCGGACTTCAGCGCCGATGCGGTCACCTCGTTGATTGAAGAGGCCGTCGAGCTGGCTCGTCTCACTTCGCCTGATGACACTGCCGATCTGCCCGATTCTCAGGAGCTTGCTACTACGATTCCAGATCTCGATCTGTACGACGAAGCGATTGTGAGGCTCTCGACGGAGGAGCAGATCGAGATGGCGCTCCGAGCCGAACGCGCGGCGCAAGAGTACAGCAATCAGATAATCAACTTCGATGGAGGCGGCTTTGAGTCCGGGCGCGGCCTGGCGATTCTGGCCAACTCGCTGGGCTTTGCCGGCGAGTATCGAGCCACTTCGTGCTCTTTGATTTCGGTGCCGGTCGCAGCAGAAGACGGGAAGATGCAGCGCGACTACTGGTACGACGTGCGCCGCAAGCTTTCGGAGATGGACAGCCCTGAAGTGATTGGAGTGATGGCAGCCAAGCGCACGCTGCGCAAACTTGGCGGCCGGTCGGTGGCGACGCAAGCGGTGCCTGTCGTGTTTGAGCCAAGCATGGCGCGCGACCTGCTCGGCGATATCTTCAATGCCGCGTCCGGAGAATCCATCTTCCGGAAGGCAAGCTTCCTGGTTGGACAGCTCGGAGAAAAGATTGCTAATGAGCGGCTGACTGTGATCGATGATGGCACCATCCGGCGAGGAATTGGCTCGCGTCCATTCGATGGAGAGGGGCTGCCAACGCGACAGACGGTTGTGATTCGAAGCGGCGTGCTCGAGAGCTATCTGCTGAACACTTACACCGCGCGCAAGCTCGGGTTGAACTCGACCGCCAATGCCGGACGCGGACTTATCGGTGCTCCGGGCGTTGAGGCGGGTAATCTCTATATTCAGCCGGGGCCATACTCGCAGGATGAGATAATCAAGTCCGTCTCGAAAGGCATTTTAATCACCGAGCTTCTCGGCTTTGGTGTGAACATCGTTACCGGTGATTACTCGAGATCGGCTTCGGGAGTATGGATCGAGAACGGCGAGTTGAGTTTTCCGGTTCAGGGCGTAACCATCGCCGGTAACTTGAAGGAGATGCTTAACTCGATCGAAATGGTCGGCAACGATTTGGATTTCAGAGGCAGCGTTGTTTCGCCGACGCTGCTTATAGGAAGCATGACGATAGGCGCTTAACAAACTGAACTAGAGTCTGTGCTACTTCGAGGAACGTATGTTTGAGCAACCCGCAGTAAAATCCGAGAAGGACCGTTCGCAAACAATCATGATGTTGAGCGGTCTGGCGGTCCTGGCCGTAATTGTATTGATCGTGATAGTAACGTCTTTGGGCAAGCGGCCGTCGCAAGCCGAGATGGCACGCAGCGGGTCCGCGGAGTTCGATGCTTATGCTTCGAATATCAAGATCGGCAACATCGAAAAGAAAACCGGCGAGAGGCTCAACGTCAAGTATGCCCGACTGCTCTGCCCGGTGCAGAACGCAGGAGACCGGGTCATCGTGGGACTTCAGCTAAGAGCCAGCGTGATTGGAACTGGTGGCCAGTTGGTTAGAGAGAAAATCATTACTGTTGTACCGAACAACAGGGACACGCTCGCGCCGAATCAGGCGATGAACATCGATGTGTCACTCGAGCCTGTGCCCGATCCGTGGGACATCAGAGACATGACGATCGAGCTTTATGGGCTCAAGGTGAAGTGATTCTTTATTCGGCACGCTTCACGGTGACGCCCGGCGGCGCCGTGAACTTGAATTGGGTTTCAGGCGCGACATAGTTCTCGCGTAAGTTTGATAACAGAAAATCCATCCTCGCCCCGCTACGTTCAAAGATGACCATCCGTCTGACCTCAAAGGACGCCGGCGAAACTTCAACCAGCAGTTGCTTGAACCCTTCGGGAGCGTGCTTAGGGAAGAGTCTCAGGACCTGATTGCCCGGACCGGCCGCAGCTTCACCGGTGGCGACTTCTATTCGCGAAAAATCACGCCGTATATTTCCTCTACCGAGCAGAAACAGGAACGGTATCTGCGGGTCGGCCGTCTCTCTTATCGAGGAGCGAGTCGCGTTCTTCTCGCCGTAGACATAGAAGAAAACGTCCTTGCCATCCGAGACGAACAGCTTGCGTTCGGGCGATGCGTATTCCCATCGAGCCTTCCCGGGGCGCTTGAGCAAGAGGTGGCCTGATTCGCGAGCGACGCGTCCGTCCGCGCCGTAATAAACCTGAACGAAGTCCGCCTCGAGCCCTTGCATCCGCGAGTACTTGCGCTGCAGCCCGTCGATCAGCGAATTCAAATCGGGCGATTGTGCCCCTCCAGTCGAATTGTGCGTGCCGCCGGCGGCCGCGGCTAGAAAGATAAGCAGGAGATGAGCGATTAATGGACGGGCTCGGCGTAACATAATTTATTTTGCTTCGAGTAAGGTTTGGACTTACTGGTCAGTGCCGGCAAAAAGATCCTCGAGCGAAACCCGACGAGGGTTGACCGACACCAACTTGCCGCCACAATCGCGTATCAAAGCTAATGCGTCGTCTACGGCGTCGTCATCACGCAGCACTAAGTGAACACCGTTGGGAGTCGCGGTCACGGATTGCGATGAGATGATCTTAGAGAATCTTTCAAGCGCCGATGGATGGATTCCGACAGCGACAACTTCGAACGCCGAGTCTTCGCTTTCCGTGAGCTCCTGAACAGTGCCGCAGCGATGCAGCTTCCCTCGGCTTAGTATCGCAGCGCGGTCGCAAAGCGCTTCGACGTCTGACAGTATGTGCGATGAAAAGAAAACTGTCTTGCCCTGCTCTCGGAGCGACAACAGCAAGTCTCGCACTTCGCGTCTTCCGATAGGATCCAATCCGGACATTGGTTCATCCAGAAAGACTACTTCAGGATCGTTGACCAGAGCCTGCGCAATGCCGATTCGCTGGAGCATGCCTTTCGAGTATTTTCTGAGCTGGCGATTTGCCAGGTTGGAATCGAGCCCGACAAGCTCTAGCAATTCTTTCCCTCGCTTTGCCGCCACGTCGCCCGGTATGCCGAATAACGCCGCGGTGTAATTCAGCAACTCCCGGCCAGAGAGATAATCGTAGAAGTACGGATTCTCCGGGAGGTAGCCGATTCGCGAGTGCGTTTCCACATCGTCAATTGAACGGCCGAGTATTCGCGCGGCGCCGTTCGTCGGATAGATGAGCCGCATCAGCAGCTTTAGCGTCGTCGTCTTGCCGGCTCCATTTGGGCCGAGGAATCCGAATATTTCGCCGCGTCGCACTTCGAGGCTCAGATGGTCGAGCGCTCTAACTCGCTTCTTCTTTAGAAAGCCAGTCTCGTAGTCCTTTGTAAGCTGGGTGAGTTCGATCACTGTGTCGGAAGGGCTCGATTCAATTGTCGTCATTTAGCTCTTCTCTCGAGGCATTTTCCCGCGGCGTTCAGGAACACGCGGCGGATCTCCGGGTCGGGGATCCGGTCCGCTTGTTCACGCAAGGCCGTGACCTGTTTTTCGGGGGCAATGAACTTAACTTCTTCAGTGGGCTCGTGCTCGCTAACGATCAAGATCGGGTTGACGACATATTCAATCGTCGTGACGACGGGAGAGCCGAGCAACGAGTTCAGTTTGAAAAGCGCGTGGCCGCGCATGCTCATCAATTGAGCGCGCCATGTCGCATCGGGGACCGCGACAATCAATGTCTTCCTTTCGAGCCGAATCGGAGCAGTGACCTTGCGAATAGGCCCGCCAACGGCCGCTACCCATGCTGCGAACACCGCTTGCTCGCGGGCTTCGTCAGAATCGCTCGCGCGGAGCAGCATCTGCGGAACTAGCATTAGCAGATCGGTTAACATCGACGATCAGTCAGACGAGTTCGTAGTCGGTATCATCTCCTGCATCGGTTCGTATCTGCTTATGCCACGACCGAGAGCGACCGTTAAACGCCAGGCGAACAATTCATTGGGGCTGGCTCTCAACACTTCTTAGCTGTCGTGGCGGCGGAAATTGTACTCGCTCGTAAATCTCCGTCAGGCTCAATGTGCACTCAATCGAAGCGAGCGTTATCAGTCCGGCGGGATCGGTTACCTCGTGAAAGGTCCATTCGTCGTTCGGTTGCCTGACGTACTGCTCGACACGCGATCTGTGCTGGCTGACAAAAATGATCTCTTTCACGTTCTTATTTGCTCTGTAGTCTGAGAACTTTTCTCCCCGGTCTCGCGCTTCAGTGGACTTGGAAAGTACTTCAAAGACAACTGTAGGATTCAAGAGTATATCAAACTCCGAATCTTCAAACTGCGGTTCGTCACACACCACAACAACATCAGGATAAACATAAGTCGTTGGAGTCGCCCTGACTCGCATATCGTTTGAGTATGTCTCGCAGGGCTTACCCTCAAGTTGATTCCTTAACCTCTGAGCGATGTTTCCCGTTATGAGAATGTGCTCACGAGTCGCCCCGGCCATTGCCACTACTTCACCGGAGATGTATTCATGCTTCAGCTCAGCCACTCGTTCAAACGCCAGATATTCTTCGACGGTGTACAGACCTTCCTCTGACGACATCTGTTTCATGCTGGCTCTCCGACGAACTCAGTGCTTAATCTTAGGCCAATAGACTGCAAAGGCGAAATCCGGGTCGTTGGGTACCTTGTGGCACTGCATGCACCCGATCGGCGTAGCCATGAATCCGTATCCTTTGGCGGGACTCTCCGCGTGCTTGCGTCCAGGTCCGTGACATTCTTCACACTGCACGTTTGCGAATTGCGGCGTCGTGTATAAGGACTGAAAACCGCCTCGCTGATAGCCAACCACATGACAGCGAATACACTCGTTGTCGAATTGCTCGTTCTTCTTCTCCAGAGTGGCCAGTGCGTGCGAATGTCGTGTCGTTAACCAGACCTCGTGTTCTTTTTGGTGGCACCCTGCGCACGTTTCAACTCCAACATAAGGCGAGTCCGTGGCCCCCAGCAAGCCAACGGGCTTGGGCGGCGCAGACTCCTGGGACGTTTGCGCCGCCTTGTTTTGTTCATTCGTGAACTCGGTATGAGCAGCCGTTACCTCTTCGGTTGCCGGGGCGTCGTCCGGGATAATCGAATCGAGGGCTATATACCGGTTCAGTTGGTTCTCGATGCTGCCATCGCCCTTGACGTAAACGCGCAACTCGCCGATGTATTTGGTCTGCGTAAATGCGTAAGTGATGGTGGCCCGATTGAAGTGCTGAGGCTCGTCCATTGTGCTCGTCTGACGCGCGCCAATGATCGTGTCTATCTCAGGATTCTCCGTCGCCAGTCGTTGCACGTCCGCCATCGGCATATACGCTAGCGCGACGATGAAGTCCGTCTTCTGCTTTAACTCAGGCAAGACCTTTTTGGCAGCTTCAAATGGATCGTTCACGCGATACCCCGCGTAGACGTTCTGTTTGTCGGCCGCGCCTATAGGCTTGGCTTCGGTGAGTCCGACGAAGCCGATTCGCACCTTCTGCCCCGGAGCTCCACGCTTGAGAGTGATCTCTCGAATCACATAAGGAATTGGCTTACGGTGCTGATCGTCGACCGGCTCAATGTTAGCCGACACGAGTCGTTCAATAAACGGATATTCTTCGACTCGTTTGGCGAAGCCATCCTTTTTTAGCAACTCCGTGAGGTAAGGAAGATCGATCCAACTGATGTTTGCAACGTCGTGATGAAAATCGCCGTATCCCTTGACTACCCATTTGTTTTTTGTCATAACCTCACCGGGCAGTTGGTCCGCGGTGAAGCGATCGTCGGTGAACAAGTTACCTGCGTCAACCACGAGAGTTGGTACTTCCAAATTTGACCTGTGTTTAAACGCTTTGATATAGCTGACACGCCGTGCCAGTCCACCCATAGGGTGGCTCGGTCAGCCACATGTCTCCAGGCTGCCGTGCGTATCGGCGCCGTACATGATTGCGAAACCATAGCCGTCGTCTTCGCCTAATCGCTCTTTTATTTTAGGATCGTTCAGATCGAAGCTAAGGCTGTCATCGCGATCGTCCGAGTCCAGGCCTCCCGATCGAGAGCACCCGTGATTGACTAAGGCAAACGCGGCGATGAAGGTCATAATGACCAGCATTGAAACTTGTCGACGCAAGGTATCCTCCACATTGACTAAGATCTTTTGACGCCAGACTGCAAGTTGAACTCGAAACCGAAAACGTCGGGGCCCGCTGATAAGTTACAATGCCTGAGACATTGCCCAAAATAATATTGGCTTCCACTTCGCCCCGGCGCTCTGAACTGCTCACGCAAATCGGAGTAGAGTTTGAGCTTGCCTCTGGCAACGTTCAGGAGCGGCCTCACCCTGATGAAGCACCGCCCGATTATATCACACGCATTGCGAGGGCTAAAGTTATTGCGGTTGCACGCCAACGCGAGTCAGGGTTGATCATCGGCGCGGATACGGTCGTTGTGCTCGACGGCCAACTGCTGGGCAAGCCGGAAGATGAGGCTGACGCCGAGCGGATGCTCAAACGCTTATCGGGAAGGTGGCACGCTGTTATGACGGGCGTTGCGCTTTACGATGTAGCAACGCGGCGAGAGGTAGCAGACTTCGATAAGACCTTAGTCAAGTTCGCCCGCCTCACAGACAAAGAGATCGAATGGTACGTTAAGACTGGCGAACCGATGGACAAAGCCGGCGCCTACGGAATTCAAGGGCTCGGCGGACTGTTCGTGGATGAAATCGCGGGCAACTACTACAATGTTGTCGGGCTGCCGCTTCCTTTGGTTTATCGGCTGGCGCGCCGCCTCGGATATTCGTTTGTAGAGTAATTGCGAATGAGCAATATCGCGGGCAAAACAGCAGTAGTCACTGGGTCAACGCGAGGGATCGGGCTGGCCATAGCGGGCGCTCTCCTCGGGCGCGGAGCGAGAGTGCTCATCTGCGCGCGTAACAGTGAAGAAGTGGACCGCACAGTCGCGTTTCTCAGAGAACAGTACGGCGAGCGCGTTCACGGCAACCAGTGCGATGTGCGCAGGTACGAGGATGTTCGCGAGTTGTTTGGCAAGGCCAAAGATGCATTCGGCAAGTTAGACATTCTGATTAACAACGCGGGCATAGGCTCGCGCAGCAATGTCGAGGACATGGCGGTTGAAGAGTGGAGTTCGACGATTGACACGAATCTTTCAGGCGTCTTCTATTGTTGCCACGAAGCGCTGCCGTTGATGAAGCAAACCGGCGGCTACATCATCAATATCGGAAGCCTCGCAGGTAAGTATGCGCATCCAGGCTCCGCAGCTTATTCTGCTTCCAAATTCGGCCTGATCGGCTTCTCTGAAGCGCTGATGCAGGAAGTACGATTTGACCACATTCGCGTGAGCTACGTGATGCCCGGTTCAGTCAACACCGCCTTCGGCCGCGGCGGCGGCAAGCAAGACCCCGCCAACACGTGGAAACTCTTGCCAGAGGACGTGGCCTCGGTCGTTATTGGCCTCTTGGAGATGGACCCGCGGGCCTTGCCGAGCCGCGTTGAGCTGAGACCATCTGAACCGAAGAAGTAGCAGAGACTCGGTCGCGGCAAACCTTAACCCGTGATCTTTAGTTCGGCGGTTGCATGGTACGATCTCGAGATGCGAGTACTCAGCCACCTGTTTGACAACAACCGTGCGTGGGCCTCCGAGATGACGCGGCAGGACCCGGACTTCTTCCTCCGCTTGTCAGGGCAGCAGACGCCGCAGTACCTCTGGATTGGTTGCTCGGATAGCCGAGTGCCCGCCAACCAGATCGTCGGGCTGCTTCCGGGCGAGATGTTCGTACACCGGAACGTGGCCAACATCGTGGTTCATACCGACCTGAACTGTTTATCGGCGATTCAGTTTGCGGTCGAGGTCCTGCAGGTGAGGGACATCATCGTGTGCGGACACTACGGCTGTGGTGGAGTATTGGCGGCGCTGCGGGACGACAAACATGGGTTGATCGACAACTGGCTGCGCCACGTGCAGGACGTGCGATTGAGGTACGCGACGCAGCTCGAGGGGCTCGCGAGCGAGCGCGAGCAACACGCGCGGCTATGCGAGTTGAATGTTATCGAGCAGGTGGTGAACGTAAGCCAGACGACTGTAGTCCAAGACGCGTGGGAACGGGGTCAGGACCTCTCAGTACACGGTTGGGTCTACGACATCGGTGATGGGTTGCTGGGAGACCTGGGGGTTTGCGTCACCAACGGAAGAGAGCTCGATGGGCAGACAGCGGCGGCGCGGAGGGCAATTGGCTGCGGAGTCCGGTAGTCGTGGCGGCCCGTTGAATCTGGGCGTTCACCCCGATGTCCGGGCTACTGCGCCGTGAAAGTTTCCCCACAATACTGCGTGATTCTACGCCAGGTTGTATGCCCCGGTTGAACCTATGGAAGGAGAATAGAGCGCGAATGCGCTTTCATGCCCAAAGAGTCCCTCGCTTTGCGCCGGTACGGAGTTTGCAGTTTTCAGCATGTACAAATTTTCAAAGGAGATTAGGTCCGGCCGTGGTTGTATCTGACTGACGTAGCTTCAAGTAGCGGGTTGTGGGTAAACCTGCTCTGCGTTGACACGCGAAATCGGCGCTTGCTAGAATTTGCGTGGTTGTACTCAGCGATTATGCGATCCACGCCGGAACTCAAGTATGGCAACAACTGAAACCGAAGTTAGTCCGAAGATGGAAACCCCACCTGCGTTAGCCCCGGCTGTTAAAGTCGTTCCAAAGAAGAATGATTCTATTCTGGATAAGACCCTGCGCCTGCTCAGCTCGGTGCGCTTCGGCATCGTGATGATCAGCATTCTGCTTACGTGCTGCATGATCGGGATGCTTGTAATGCAGGTCAACGTCGAGGGCTTTGAGAAATACTTCGCTCATCTGAAGCCTGCGCAGAAACAGATCTACGGCGCGCTGGGATTCTTCGACATTTATCGCTCGCGATATTTCACTCTTCTGCTGGCGATCACGGGGCTCAACATCATACTTGCCTCGATCGATCGTTTTCCGGCGGCCTGGCAATACATACGCAAACCCAAGCGCACTGCGTCTCCTAAATTCATCGCCGCCCAGATGTTCAACGCCGAGGCTCTGGAGCGCTCAGATGTGAAGAGCGTCGCGGAGAAGGTACAGAAGGCCTGGCGCAAGCTCGGCTTCCGCGGTCGCATCAGCGAAGAAGACAATCGAGTGACGGTCTTTGCGCAGCGTAACTCCTGGAACCGTCTCGGTGCCTACGCTGTCCACGTGGCGTTAATTACGATCTTCACCGGGGGATTCCTTACAAGTCGATATGGCGTTGGCGGCTCGATGGAGATCAAGCCTGGCAAGACATCAAATACGTTCGAGACGAACGAGGTTTCACTCGAAGGCTCGCACCGCTCGCAAGCGTTCCTGCCATTCCAAATCGAGTGCACAGATTTGCAGCAGAAGCTGATCAGGCCCGAAGGGAGCCTGGATCAAACGAATACTATCGACTGGCTGAGCTACATCAGGATCATCGACAAAGAACGCAACAACCAGCAGGACATGCTGGTTCACCTGAACAACGTCGGCGACTATCGTGGCTATCGGTTTTTTCAAAACTCGTTCATGCCTCTCGGCAATGCGCGGCAGATTACGATCACGTTTGAACCCGCTAACGGCAGCGGCTCGCCATCTGCGCCGGCTACCATCAAGCGAGATGGTTCGGCTGACGTTCCCGGGCTTGGCACAGTTAGATACGTGAACTTTTTTCCCGACTTTGATGTCGATTCCTCGGGGCCTACGACACTGTCGCGCGACTACAACAACCCTGCGGCGCAGCTCGAGATCACGGCGCCTGACGGCAAGCGAACGACAGCGTTTGCATTCAACCCTCAACTCGCCGAGCAGTATTTGACTAAAGCTAACGAGAAGGCCGGTAAAGAAGGCGTCGAGAATCCGCTGCTGGTCGGTGGAAATAAGATCATCTTGAAAGACTTCGAAAAAGTCTCACTCACTCACACGCTGACGATCCAATACGACCCGGGGCGCACGCCGGTATACCTTGGATTCACGCTTTTGGTTATGGCCCTGTGCAGCGTTTTCTTCTTCTCTCATCAGAGAGCCTGGGCCGTGATCGAACCGAACGGCAAGGGTTCGAAGATCTACTTTGGCGGAAACACAAACCGGAACAGGCCTGCCTTTGAAGGCCGGTTCAATTCGCTGGTGCAGTCGGTTACGGGAGGATTAAAAGATGAGTAGAGTTGTCAGTCCTGAAGAAATGATGGCGCCCGAGTTGGAGCTTAGCTTTATTAAGAAGCTCGTCGGCCTGTGGCCGATCATAGCTCCGATTGCGGTGGCTATTCTGTTCATCCTCGTCCGCATCCAGGCCGGGCACCCTGTAGGTTTCATATACAGCGACGCCCTGATCATGCTTGCGCTGATCAGCTACATCTGCGCGGCCGTTCTTCTCTTGACGAACATCTTCGTCAAGGAGAATGTTCTGAACCGGCTCGGTCTGATCACGGTCGCGATGGGTTATTGCTTCAACCTCTCGGGCTGGATGATCCGATGGGTCGAGGCCGGCGACAAAGAAGGTTGGAAGACCGGCATCAACGGCGTCTGGCGATATTTCCCGCTCGACAATTTGTATGCTTTAACACTCGGTTTTTGCGCCGGCGCCGCGATAACGACGCTGGTCGTCATTCGCAAGCCGAAGTATCGAGCGCTCGGCGCTCTCTCGATGCCGATCCTTGTCGTAGTGCTCGCGCTTGGCATGATGCTGGGTAGCGGGATCAGCACCTTGCCGCCGATTCTGGATAGCTACTGGCGGCCGATACACGTTTCAATAGCGACGCTCGCATACGGCGTGTGTCTCTTCAGCTTTGGACTTGCGTTCGCGTACTTGCTCAAAGACGGCATTCGCTTTGAAGGCGTAGCGCTGTGGACGGCGCTTTACGGGCTGCTGACGTTTGTGATGTTGGGATTCGGCACCGTTGGCGCCTTCGAGACCTTTCGCGGCCAGTACAGTGTAAACCTGTTTCTGGACAAGAACTCTCTCCCGCTGCGCACCGAACTTCCGATGGTCGGACCGCTGATGGCGTTGACCCTGTTGGCGCTGGTTGCCGCGGTCGCTCTGTTCGCCCTCGAGTATTTCAACAAAGACGAGAAGGCAAAGACGTGGGGCTGGCGACTCTTCTACACCGCCACCGTGTTGCAAGCGGTGGTGTTGGTTCTGCTCTTCGTCCAGATGAAGAGTTCTGATAACCCGGCCGCTCGAGTGTCGCCGCGCGAGTATCCAGCCTTCGCAGTATGGATGTCGGAACAGTCCGGGGAGACAGTCACCGCGGATGGCGCTCAAAAGTGGGTGCAACAAAACGCGTCGACCTTGAAGCTCAGTATGAATTCGAATCCGGTTGAATTTGGCGGCTTGATTGGTCTCGGCGTAGCGCTGTTTTTGGTCTCGCTCTTCTCGTTAAAGCGTGAGACGGTAATCTCGGCGCTGCCGCCGCTGAAGACTATCGACTCGTTGTTGTACCGAACTGTCGGAGTCGCGTTCCCACTCTTGTCATTGCTGCTCATCACGGGAGCCGTGTGGGCTAATGAGTCGTGGGGTCGATATTGGGGATGGGACTCGAAGGAAGTAGGCGCGCTAGTCGCGTGGATGGCTTATGCCGGGTTCTTGCACACGCGAATCGCCCACGGCTGGCGAGGAAGACGAAGCGCTTACTTCGCGCTGCTCGGATTCGCGCTGGTGATATTCACGTGGCTGGGAGTGAGCTTCATTATCCCGGGGCTTCACTCTTACGCTGGAGTGTAGGGGTCTATTAACGTAGGCGAGCACGAGGGGGCGAGCTTAATGCTCGCCCCCTTTGTGTATGTGTACTGCGTCATGAAATCGAGCACCTATCCAATCTCACCTGGCCTCACTTGGCTGAGTAGCCTGCAGGCAACACCTTGTGAGGGTCTATGCGTACAACCAGGTAGGCGATTTGTTCCGACGTGATCTCGCTGAACCAATGCGGAGTGTTCGGAGGAATGATCACTACGTCGCCCGGCCCGACCTTGCGGCTCACTCCATTCTGAATGACCCCGCCGCCGGTGCTGGGGCCATTCAGCACTTTGACCACCGGGCTATCCGGAGGCGACTCCTTTGGATTCTCAATCGTTCCGCCGGTCACGAGGGTCCCGTTGCCTTCGATGATGTGGTAGACCTCGGTGATCTGGCTGTGCTCGATGCCGCCGCCGGGATTTCGCCCCTCCGTCTTTGCGCGACGAACGACGCCAATCCCGACGTTGTACTCGCCGTTGATGCTGACGACTCGAAGCTGTTGGTCGCTGACCGCCGCCGATACTGATTTCTGAACAGCCGCCTTAATCTCCGCGCTGGTCACATCTGTCGCGGTCGCGCGTGGAAGGTGTGGCGCCGGGGCTTGCGTCTGGGCTGGCGTCTGAGCCTCAACGCCGCTGGCCCCTGATAGCACGAACAGCACGAACAGAAATGCAAGGACGCTCATTGGTTTCATTGTTTTTCTCCTGGATCGAACAGTCTCAAACAATTTGTAGCTCAGCTTCCCTGAGACGATTCAACAGTCGAAGATACTCATCTGCCGTCACACTCTGAAGATCTTGAGGACTGGTCCACGCCCAGATGCTCAACGTCGCCGCGCCGTCCGAGAGCGATAAGACGCGAACTTGCGGCGTCGGTGTGCTGAGAATTCGAGGATCATCTGCAAGCGCGGCCTGGATCGCGCGGATAGCACGCTCGGCGTCGTCTTCGCGAACTTTTAGCGTCAGCTCTAAACGCCGCCGCTGACTGACCGAGTGGTTGACGATCTTCGCACCCCACACTTTTGAATTCGGCATGATGACCCGCACGCCATCTGTCGTAGTCATCTGCATGTTGACTATGGTCAG
>JADGNW010000470.1 GCA_017883315.1 Blastocatellia bacterium
CGAACGCCGGTCTGTCTTTAAGCGTCGATTCCGCATCGACAGGTTTCGACGGCTTCGGCTCAATCTCGCGGATCAAGTAATTATGCGAGTCCGCAACGAAGAGGTTCCCTTCCCTGTCGATTGCGATGCCGGACGGAGCGCTGAGCCGCGCTTGATCGCCAATGCCGTCGACAAATCCTGGTCCTCCGCCGGCGTACGCTTCAGCTTCACCGTCAGGTGTGATTCTTATCACACGGCTGGCATCAGTCACGAACAGAAAATCGTCGTGGGTTACGACTATGCCGACCGGGCGCCTCAACGCGGGTGAGTTATTTTGAGTTTCGCGTCGCGAAGTCAAAATGACCGTCGACACTTCGCCTTGCGGAGTGATCTTGCGCACCGCGGCGTTTCCGGTGTCGGCGACGAAGATATTACCTTGGCTATCAACCGTAACGCCGCTCGGCGTGTTGAAGCTGGCGATCGCAACGTTGCCATCGCTGAAACCCGGCGAGCCGCCGCCTGCGATCGTAGTCACCATGCCGTCAGCAGAGACTTTGCGTATACGGTCATTGTAAGCATCGGCCACAAAGACGCTGCCTTGTGCATCAACCGCAATGCCGATCGGCCCGTCGAACTGCGCCTCGCTTGCTGGACCGTCTTTGTAACCGGCAGTGCCGCTACCTGCGAGAGTTGTCACCGTGCCATCAGCCGAGATCTTGCGAAGGCGATTGTTCGAAGTGTCTGCGACGATGATGTTGCCCTTGCGATCAATCGCGATACCTGAAGGAGTGTTGAACTGCGCGCGATGAGCATCGCCGTCTGCGAATCCCTCCGTCGAGCCCGCGATTGTTTCGACCTTGCCATCGGCGGTGATTCGTCTGATCCGATTGCTCTCGCCGCCATCCGCGACGTATACGGTGCCGCGCCTGTCCACCGCGACGCCAAACGGATCGCTGAAGCTTGCTGATCGCGCCGGTCCGTCTTCGACTCCCCTATAGGCTGGATAGCCGGCTCCCGCGATCGTCGTGACTGAACCTATTGCTTCGCGGCTGGTCGGAATTTTCTTGTTGAGGGCCAGGTAGACAACGACGGCCGTCGCAGTGGGCAAGCTCAATATGAGGACGGCGAGTACAATTCTTCGCATCAATTCATGACGGCCGCTCAGACGAGCGCCGCGCCCTTTGCCACGTCAGCAGGTAATCCAGCGAAAAGCGATCGTCCTCGCGCGGCAGCATTAGCACAAACAGCAACAAAGCCAACCGGGGAATGACGTGAGTGTGAAACTCGTAGAGCGGCTCTTTGAGAAGATGGCCGAACGTGACTACAACCAAAATGCAGCCGAGGGCGACTAGCGCTTCGCGAGTTCTCAGACCAACGATCACCAGCGCCCCGGCGACGAGTTCGATTATCGGTATGATCGTTCCTACCGCCCAAAGCGACCACGTCGGTAAGAAAGTGCCGGCATAAGGCTCAATGAAGAAGTGACGAGCATGACCGAGCGGTCCCATCTGAAAGACCTTATACACCCCGGCCATGAAGAAAATGAACCCCAGGACTCCGCGCGCGAACAGGAGCGCCCAAGCGCGGTTCTTGTTAATCATGGCTTCCGGGCTTTCCACTTCAACGATCCTTCCGACTTGCGAGTGGCATTGATCTGCCAAGTGACTCGGACTGGTCTAGCGGGACACTCTTCTGAACCTGTGCCTGCCGGGTTCGATGACTACAAAAGCGCTCTTTAGCTCTTCCTCGGAATAAGTTTTCAATACTCTCTCGAGCTCGTCGTGGCCCGCTCGAAGAGTGGAAGGAGATATCCGCAGATAGAGAACTCCAGCATCGAAAGTACCCAGGAAAACCAGGCCGCCAAAATCCCTGTCCCTGGTGACAAACACTCGCTCCCATTGATGAGCTAAGCTGAGCAACTCCGAATCGCTTGCTCGCGAGCGCCCGATATCCGACGCTGTGATAACATCGTGACCTGAATCCCTCAGGAACTTCACGGTTGCAGCGTAGACGTCCTGGTCGAGGAGAAGCTTCATACGGGAACGGTCACGTGAAGATCTTCAGATGCGACCACTTCCATCGCGTATTGAACACAAGCACGTAAATCTTCAGTCTGCAGATCGGGATAGTAATCACTCGTGATCTGTTCGAACGAGAACCCTTCACGAATCAACTCGAGCACGTCCATAACAGGAATTCTCGTGCCAACAACGCACGGCTTCCCAAAATGAATGCCAGGGTCAATCTGTATTCTTTCTCGTATATCCGCTTTCATAACAACTCCATATTATACTCTCACCGACCAAGGCGACTCACTGCATCGAAGTATCGCACGAACATCTTGATTCCGCCCGACGCCATTCCCCAATCAAAGTTCTCGTTCTTAGCGTGGTAGCCGTGCTCGGGCAGCGACAAACCGAGAAACACTATCGGCGACTTCAGATACTTCTTCATCGTCACTACTGCACCGATCGACCCGCCTTCGCGAGTGAACGCCGGTTGGCGGCCGAACGCGTATTTCATCGCCTCGGCTGCGGCGTCCGCGTACCTCCCAGAGAACTCACCAGTGTAAGGCCCTAGCGCCGACTCGAATTCAACTACAACATCGCGGCTGTGCTTTCGCACAAAGTCGCGAACGAGCTTGAAGACGTGCTTCGGATTCTGATCGGGCACGAGCCGGCAACTGATCTTCGCTTGCGCGCGATAAGGCACGATCGTCTTCACGCCGGGCCCTTGATAGCCGCCGGTTATGCCGTGAACTTCAAAAGTCGGTTCGGCCATTATCGCTTTCAATACTCGTTCGGCGTCGTTGAAGCGAAGGCTCCTCAGTTCGTGCGCCGCCTTGAACTTTTTAGTCGTGAACCCCGAATCAAGAAAACTCTTCACTTCCTTCTTGGTCGCTTTCTTGACGTCATCATAGAAGCCTTTGATCTTCACACGCCCTGTGTCGGCGTCGTAGCACTTAGAGATCACCTTGCACAGTTCGCCTATCGGATTGCGCGCTGGGCCGCCGGTCAAACCGGAGTGAACATCTTTGGCGCCGGTCTCCAGCGTCATCGTAAACATCATCGCGCCTCGCAGGCCGTAAGGAATCGCCGGCCTGTCACGCGAGATCCAAATCGTGTCGCTGACCAGAATCGAATCGGACTTCAAGCGGTCAGCATTGTTCTTGATGAAGTGCTCGAAGTTCGGGCTGCCGATTTCTTCTTCAAGCTCCCAGACGAAGTTGATGTTGAGCGGGACTTGATTCTCGACTGCGTAGCGCGCCGCCATCATCGCTGAGAGCGCGGGTCCTTTGTCGTCGGTACTGCCACGGCCTTCGTAGCGGTCACCTTCTTTGAAGAAAGTGAACGGCGGTTTATGCCACTCATCGGGATCGGCCGGCTGCACGTCAATGTGATTGTAGATCGTAAGCGTCGGATCAGTGGCGCCGGCTTGAATGCGGCCAAGCACCACTGGATTCCCCGGCGTTTCGACGACCTCAGCTTGAGCACCGATGGATTCAAGATACTGGCGCACAAGCATGGCCCCTCGACGACAGTCGTCTTTGCGCTCGGGGTCCATGCTGATGGTTGGGATTTCGACCATTTCAGCGAGCTTGTCTTCGAATTCGTCGCGTGAGTCGGTGATGTAAGAATCGAGACGTTCGTATAGCTTCGTGTTATCAGCCATTCTGTCTTATGAGTTCTCCTGTTTGGGATTAGAAGTCGGATTATGCGGACGCAGCTTTGGCACTGTCAAGGAAAGGTAGTTGAAGCAGCGGTGAAGAAGTAATGTACCGCACGACGCCTGCGGCACCTCGCGAGTGACCAGTTGCGTCACTCTTCAGGACCTTGTCACTGTCTTTGAAAGAGTTCTTTTGACAGGCCTTGATTCGTCGCGACGTCTCCAACCCAGATGCGATAATCGACTTTTCCGCCGAGCCGATGAGTAATCAGAAAGGGCCACAGAACACTATTCACGCTATGCCAGTCATCGAAGTCAACTCGGGCATCTATGTGTTCTTGAACCAGTGTTAATGGAACTAAAGATAAGCGAGGCCAACATTACGAACGCAAACGACAGGGGTAGTTTTGTTCTCATCGGCGCAAACCTCCTACGTTAGATCTGCGACGCACTGGAAGGTACGGCGAGAATTGCTCTCGCCCGCAATGAAGACCACTTCAACTAGAAACGATCAGGACTGAAACCCAAAGGCCATAAAGGAACTAGATCAGATGCAAACAAGGAAACGGGTATTATCTACCTTATATTCACTGTACCTCCAGGTTGACCAGCCAAAAGAATGGCGGGTCACTCGAGTGTACACCGTCTATGCGAAAAAAGGCGTGTCCAATTTTCTGAGTCAGAAACAGCTCTTGCGCCTTCGGCATCAGAGGTACTTTGCTACTTATGAATTCTATTGCGTCACCATGTCCGCCGCTATCATGGACCTGCCAAAAAATGTCGGAATCATCGAAATTCAGTAACACAATCTGACCAACTCGAAGGAAGATGGAAACACCGTTCTGGGTATTGTGATACGTGAGGGTGAGACCAGTAAAAAAGCCGATTGCCTCCGACACTAAGCCATCGGGATTCTTTACTTGCAAGCTGACTACTTCATCTTCCGGCAAACTGTTGCGCCCCTTCTTCACGATCACCTTCGCGCCTGGCGTTACTTCATCATTTCGCGCCTTCAACGTTTTAGTGCCGTTGAGCAAGACGTTTGCTCCAGCAGCAAAGCTCTCTCCCTCGACAATCAAGTCCTTTTTCTCAATCGTAGCTTTCGTGATTTTGGGAATACTTATCTGCGTGACGGCACGATTGCCTGCTTCGGTCACGCTGTTGAGATGATCTGTCGTCCGCGAATTGGCCGGGCGCAGACCCGTCAGACCAAGGATCACAAGCAGTGAAACCAACACCAGTGCCTTCTTTGTGTTCATCTCCATCAACCTCCTAAAGCGCGGAGAAACCTCCCTGTGTGATCCTCAGACAATCACTGTACGTCTAGGTTAACTAACCATAGGAAGGGAGGTCTTCCGGATGTCACACCTTCCATCCGAAAAGCAGCA